>NZ_BAAAJE010000019.1:0-63354 GCF_039526625.1 Nocardioides aquiterrae | reverse complement strand
GCCGACTCGGCAGAAGATCAGCTGTAGAAGCTGTCGATCAGCGCCTTGTTGTTCTCCTCGACGACGTTGCGCTTCACCTTCATCGAGGGGGTCAGCTCGCCCGACTCGATGGTGAGGTCGTGGTCGAGCAGCTTCCACTTCTTGATGGTCTCCCAGCGGTTCAGGTGGGAGTTCAGCTCGTCGACGTACGCACCGACCATCGTCTGGACGGCGTCGGAGTTCACGATCTCGGTGTACGACGCCCCGGCCATGCCGTTCTCCTCGGCCCAGCCCGCCATCGCGTCCGGGTCGAGGGTGACCAGCGCGACCACGAAGTTGCGCTCGTTGCCGAAGACCAGGAACTGGCTGGCGTAGGGGCAGATTGCCTTGAACTTCGACTCGATCGCGGACGGCGCGACGTACTTGCCGCCCGAGGTCTTGAAGAGGTCCTTGATCCGGCCGGTGATGGTCAGGAAGCCGTCCTCGTCGAGGCTGCCCTTGTCGCCGGTGCGGAGCCAGCCGTCGGGGGTCAGCGTCTTCTCGGTCTCCTCCGGGAGGTTGTGGTAGCCGGCCATCACGTGCGGGCCGCGCAGCATCACCTCGTCGTTCTCGCCGATCTTGACCTCGCTGCCGGGCAGCGCCGGGCCGACCGTGCCGATCTTGTAGTCGGCCGGGTGGTTGACAGTGGCGCCGGCGGCGTTCTCGGTCATGCCGTAGCCCTCGAGGATCAAGATGCCGGCGGCGTGGAACCACTCGGCGATCTCGGCGTTCAGGGCGGCGGAGCCGGAGATGAAGAACCGCACCCGGCCGCCGAAGCGCTCGCGCACCTTGCTGAAGACCAGCTTGTCGAAGAGGCCGTGCTGCACGCCGAGCAGGAGCGGGACCGACCTGCCCTCGCGCTTGCGCCGGTCGACGTCGATGCCGACCTCGAACGCCCGCTTGAAGATCTTCTCCTTCAGGCCGCCCTCGGCCGCCTGCATGGTGACGATCCGGCCGTGCGCCTTCTCGAAGATGCGCGGCGCCGCGCCCATGAACGTCGGCTTCACCACGCCCAGGTTGTCCACGATCTTGTCCACGCGGCCGTCGATGGCCGTGGCGAAGCCGCACGCCAGCTGCGCGGAGAGCAGCACCTTGCCGAACGAGTGCGCCATCGGCAGCCACAGGAACTGCAGGTCGTCCTCGTGGAGGATGTCCTGCACCTGGATCGCCGTGCCCTCGTAGACCCAGGCCCGGTGCAGCAGCCGCACGCCCTTGGGGCGGCCGGTCGTGCCGGAGGTGTAGATCAGCGTCGCGAGCTGATCGGACGGGATCGCCCGGGCGGTCTCCTCGACGATGCCGGGATGCTCGGCGAGGTAGGCCTCGCCCAGCTTCGCCAGGTCGTCGAGGCCGATGATCCAGTCGCCGTCGGTCGTCCCGTCGAAGGTGACCACCTTGCCCAGGTGCGGCAGCTCGTTGCGGTGCTCCTTGAGCTTGGCGATCTGCTCGTCGTCCTCGGCGAAGACCACGCGGCTCTCGGAGTCGCCGAGGATGTACGCCGTGTCCTCGCTGTTGGTCGACGGGTAGACCGTGGTCGTGGCGCCCGCGGCGCACATCACGGCGAGGTCGGCGAGGATCCACTCGTACCGGGTCGAGGAGGCGATGCCGACCCGCTGCTCGGGCTGCAGCCCGAGCGAGAGGAGGCCGGCGGCGAGCTTCTCGACGAGGTCCCCGGCCTGCCGCCAGGTGACGGACTCCCAGCCCTCCCCCCGGGGGTACCGGAACGCCTCCAGGTCCGCGGAGGCGGCGACGCGGTCGAGGAACTGCATCGCGAAGTTCTGGGTCAGGTTGTCGACGAAGCCGGCGTCGTAGTTGGGGACACTGCTGGCCTGGGCGGTCATCTCACTCCTGCAGGGCGGCCGAGACGGACGGGGATGCGAGTAACCTAGATCACTTCACTTACCCGCGGGTAGCGACCCCGTACTTCTCCGCGGCTTCCCGCGCCTCGGCGACCAGCCCGTCGACCTTCAGCAGCTCCGGGAGCAGCTCCGCCTGCGTGGTCAGCGCCCGGAACATCGTGCTGACGGTCACGCCGTGGCCCGGGCGGTGGACCACGCCGATCTCGTCGCCCGCGCCGATCTCGCCCTCGGTCAGCACCCGCAGGTAGGGGCCCGGGCGGCCCACCTCGGCGAACCGCTTGACCCACCGGCGGTTGTCGAACCCGCCGAGGCCCACCCAGTTCTTGAAGTCGTTGCACGGGATTCGCACGCTGGCGACCTCGAACTCGGCGGTGCCGATCCGCCAGCGCTCCCCCACCTCGGCCTCGTTGACGTCGATGCCCTGGGTGGTGAGGTTCTCGGCGAACATCCCGTCCCGGATGTCGCCACCGAGCTCGGCGGCCCACCAGTCGAGGTCCTCCCGCGCGAAGACGTAGACCGCCTGGTCGACACCGCCGTGGTGCTTCTTGTCGCCCACGTCGTCACCGTCGAGGCCGAGCGTGCGGGCCGCGACCCGCCCGGCCACCGGCGTCTTGTGCATCGCCGAGAAGCCGAGGTTGGCGTACGGCGCGTCGCGGACGAGGCCGACGTTCACGGAGACGACGGAGGGCATGGCGCCCATCCTCGCAGGAGACCGCGTCACTCCTGGACCGATTTGGCGATCGTGACGCACCGGGTGACCCAGTCCGCGTCGTCCGGCTCCCCCATCGCGTTGGCCACCATCCGGAAGACGACCCAGTCCCGCGCGCGGTCCTCGTCGAGCCCGGCGGCGTCGACCGTGGCGTGGAAGCGCGCCCGCACCCCGCGGCGGACGCCCTGCCCGACGGGGTCGGTGAGCTCCGCCCACCGGTTCCACAGCAGCGGCGCCACCTCGTAGTGCGGGTCGCCGCTGAGCGGCTTGGGGTCGATGACCAGCCACGGCTCCCGGTCGGCGGCGAGCACGTTGTCGTAGTGCAGGTCGGTGTGGATCAGCCGGCCGTCGGTGCGCTCGTCGGCCAGGAAGTCGCGACCGAGCGCCACCGCCTGCTCCACCAGCCGCCGCGGGACCGGCGCGTCCCGCGGCAGCTCGCGCAGCCCCTCGACCCACCGGCGCACGCACGACGAGAGGGTCACGAACTGCGGGCCGGCGGGCACGTGCAGCCGCGGGTAGAACGAGGCCACGACCTCGCACGCCTCCACGTCCCACATCCCGCCGAGGTCCTCGACGTGCAGCCGCTCGAGGAGCAGCGCGAACCGGCGCGGGTCCGCCCGCAGCAGGCGTACGGCGCCGTCGCCGCGCCAGTGCTGCAGCGCGAGGTGCTCGAGCTCGGCCTCCCAGTGAGGGGTGCTCACCTTCAGCGCGGCGGGCCCGCCCGCCGCCGTGCGCACCGGCAGCACGATCGCGCACCTCCCGAAGCGCGGCGCGCCGTCCGGGGTCAGCTGCCACTCCTCCAGCAGCTCGCGCGGAAGCGCCGGCCGGCCGTCGATCGTCACTCCTCGACTCTGGCAGAGGGTGCCTCAGGGCCACCCCACCGCGTCGCGCTCGGCTTCGACGCCTTGGTGGGATGGCCCATGTCCTTTGATACCCGCCGGGGTATGTGCCGGGGCAGGGCACAAGGTCACCGGGCACCTCCGCAGAAGGTCACCGCGGGGCCGGGACCCGGCTACTTCTTGGACTTCTCCGCGGGCTGGGTGGTGGAGAGCGCGGCGACGAAGGCCTCCTGCGGGACCTCGACCCGCCCGACCATCTTCATCCGCTTCTTGCCCTCCTTCTGCTTCTCGAGCAGCTTGCGCTTGCGGGTGATGTCGCCGCCGTAGCACTTGGCGAGCACGTCCTTGCGGATCGCCCGGATGTTCTCGCGGGCGATCACCCGGGCGCCGATCGCGGCCTGGATCGGGACCTCGAACTGCTGCCGCGGGATCAGCTCCTTGAGCTTGCTGGCCATCATCACGCCGTAGGAGTACGCCGCCTCGCGGTGCACGATCGCCGAGAACGCGTCGACGGGCTCGCCCTGCAGCAGGATGTCGACCTTGACCAGGTCGGCGGCCTGCTCGCCGGAGCGCTCGTAGTCCAGGGAGGCGTAGCCCTTGGTGCGGGACTTCAGCTGGTCGAAGAAGTCGAAGACGATCTCGCCCATCGGCAGCGTGTAGCGCATCTCGACCCGGTCCTCGGACAGGTAGTCCATGCCGAGCAGGGTGCCGCGCTTGGTCTGGCAGAGCTCCATGATCGTGCCGATGTAGTCCGCCGGGCTCAGGATCGTGGCCCGCACGACCGGCTCGCGGACCTCGGCGATCTTGCCCTCGGGGAACTCGCTGGGGTTGGTCACCTCGACCTCCGAGCCGTCCTCCATGACGACGTCGTAGACGACGTTCGGCGCCGTGGAGATCAGGTCGAGGCCGAACTCGCGCTCGAGGCGGTCGCGGGTGATCTCCATGTGCAGCAGGCCCAGGAAGCCGCAGCGGAAGCCGAAGCCGAGCGCGCCCGAGGTCTCGGGCTCGTAGGTCAGCGCGGCGTCGTTGAGCTCGAGCTTCTCCAGCGCCTCGCGCAGGTCGCCGAACCGGTCGCCGTCGATCGGGTAGAGACCGGCGTAGACCATCGGGTTGGGGTGCTTGTAGCCGCCCAGCGGCTCGGTCGCGCCGTGGTGCTGGGTGGTGACCGTGTCGCCGACCCGGGACTGCCGGACGTCCTTCACACCGGTGATCAGGTAGCCGACCTCGCCGACCCCGATCTCGCCGGCCTTGACCTGCTCGGGGCTGATCACCCCGAGCTCGAGCAGCTCGTGGGTCGCGCCGGTCGACATCATCTTGATCCGGTCGCGGTGGGTGAGCTTGCCGTCGACCACCCGGACGTAGGTGATCACCCCGCGGTAGGTGTCGTAGACCGAGTCGAAGATCAGCGCGCGGGCGGGCTTGTCGGCGGCGCCGACCGGCGGCGGGGTCTGCTTGACGATCTCGTTGAGCAGCCCCGGCACGCCGAGGCCCGTCTTGGCGCTGACCCGGAGCACCTCCGACGGGTCGCACCCGACCAGGCCGGCGAGCTCGGCGGCGTACTTGTCGGGGTTGGCGCCGGGCAGGTCGATCTTGTTGAGCACCGGGATGATGTGCAGGTCCGCGCCCATCGCGAGGTAGAGGTTGGCCAGCGTCTGGGCCTCGATGCCCTGGGCGGCGTCGACCAGCAGGATCGCGGCCTCGCACGCCTCGAGCGACCGGGACACCTCGTAGGTGAAGTCGACGTGGCCGGGGGTGTCGATCATGTTGAGCACGTAGGTGCCGGGCTCGGCGCCCTCGTCGTTGCCGGCCGGGACGGTCCACGGCATCCGGACCGCCTGGCTCTTGATCGTGATGCCGCGCTCCCGCTCGATGTCCATCCGGTCGAGGTACTGCGCCCGGGCGCTCCGCTCGTCGACCACACCGGTCAGCTGCAGCATCCGGTCGGCCAGGGTCGACTTGCCGTGGTCGATGTGGGCGATGATGCAGAAGTTCCGGATGATCTCCGGAGGCGTCTGGCCGGGCAGAGGTGCGCTCATGATGTGGCCATTGTTCCATCGCGACCTCGAAACCCCTCACTCGTGGGCGTCCGCGAGGATGAACCGGTGACCTCGCCGCGCCTCCCCACGACGATCCCCCACGGCCGCACCGCGCGCCGGCTGGAATGGCCGCACCTGCCGCCGCACCTGCGGGCCCTGATCGAGCGGCGCTGCGGGTCGCCGGTGGCGTCCGCGCAGAGCCAGGGTGCCGGGTTCACCCCCGGGTTCGCGTCCGTGCTCACCTGCGAGGACGGCACCCGGCACTTCGTGAAGGCCGCCTCCCAGAAGGCGCAGCGGATGTTCGCCGACGCCTACCGCGAGGAGGCGCGCAAGCTGGCCGCGCTGCCGGCGGACGCCCCCGCCCCGCGGCTGCTGTGGACCCACGACGCCGACGACTGGATGGTGCTCGGCATCGAGTACGTCGAGTCCCGCCAGCCGCGCCGCCCCTGGCGGGCCGAGGACCTCGATCGCTGCCTCGGCATGACCGCTGCCGCCGCCGAGATGCTCACCCCGGCCGCTCGGGAGCTGGCGCTGCCGTCGTTCGGCGAGGAGTACGCCGACTGGCCGGCGTACTGGGACACGCTGCGGGCCGCTCCCCCGGACCTCCCCGGGCTCGCCGAGCACCTCGACGAGGCGGCGGCGCTCGCGGCGAGGTTCGCCGGCGTCACGGCCGGGTCGACGGTCGTCCACATGGACATCCGCGACGACAACATCCTGCTCACGGCCGACGGCCGGGTGCTGTTGTGCGACTGGAACTTCCCGGTCGAGGGCGCCGCGTGGCTCGACACCATGGTGCTGATGATCGGCCCCCGGGGCGACGGCCACGACGTGGATGCGCTGCTGGCCGCGCACCCGATCACCCGCGACGTGCCGGCCGAGTCCGTCGACGTGGTGCTCGCGCTGGTCACGGGGTACTTTCTGGCGTCGGCACGGCAACCCGTGCCCCCGACCTCGCCGTACGTCCGCGACGCGCAGCGGTGGCAGGGGCAGGTGTGCTGGGACTGGCTCGCCGAGCGGCGGGGCTGGGCGTAGCGCTCGTTTTGGCGGCCGCGCGCGCCGCTGCTAGCCTTGATCTTCGCGTGTCCGGCTGTCCGCACGCCGATACGCACCACCAGACCTCTCATCCAGCACACCGACGACGAAGGCGCATGTAGTGGCGAACATCAAGTCCCAGATCAAGCGGAACAAGCAGAACGAGAAGCGGCACGAGCGCAACAAGGCCGTCAAGACCGGTCTGAAGTCCGCCGTGCGCAAGTTCCGCGAGGCCGCCGAGGCCGGCGACAAGGACACGGCGCTCGTGGCCGGCCGCGAGGCCGCCAAGAAGCTCGACAAGGCCGTCTCCAAGGGCGTCATCCACAAGAACCAGGCCGCGAACCGCAAGTCCGCGATCGCCCGGAAGGCCGCCTCCCTCTGAGTCGTCCCTGAGTCTTTCCTGACCGGCCCGCCAGCTCACGCTGGCGGGCCGTTCTGCGTCTCTGGCCGGGGCGGCGCCCGGTGAGCTGGCTGCGGCCTGCGACGGCGCGAGGGGCAGTGCCTCCCCGTCAGCGGGGCTCGCGGAGGTCGGTCACCGTGAGCACCAGCCGCTCCAGCGTGTAGGACGCGTCGCTGGCCGCGCCCTTGATGTCGGCATCGGCCTGGGCGATGGCGCGGATCGCCCGCGAGATGCCGCCCTCGGACCACCCGCGGGTCTGGTCGCGGACGATGCGCAGCTTCCACGGCGGCACGCCGACCTCGCGGGCCAGGTCGGCCTCGCGCATCCCGCGGGGCGCGGTCATGTACCGGGCCAGGCCGCGGGCGCCCGAGGCGAACGCCGCGGTCACCAGGACCGGGGCCGTCCCGCCGTCGAGGGCCCAGCGGAGCTCCTCCAGCGCGACCGTCCGCCGCCCGAAGAGCGCGGCGTCGGCGACGGCGAACGACTTGGCCTCCGCCCGGCCGCCGAAGTACTGCTTGACCTTCGCCTCGGTGATCGGCTCGCCCGCGAAGTCGCTGGCGAGCTGGTGGGCCGCGGCGGCCAGGGCGCGGAGGTCCTGGCCGACCGCCTGCACCAGCGCGTCCGCCGCCTCCCGCTCGATCGTCGTGCCGTGGCTGCGCACCTCGGCCGCCACGAAGCCGGGGTACTCCGACGCCCGGAGCTCCCCGGACTTCACCTCGGTGACCGGGGCCAGCTTCCGCAGCTTGGTGAGCACCCCCGAGCCCTTGGGTCCCCCGCCGTGGACGAGGACCAGGGCCACCTCGTCGGCCGGCGCCGCGGCATAGGTCAGCAGCCCCTCGACCGACTCCTCGGGCAGGTTCTCCAGCGCGCGGACGACCACGCACCGGATGCTGGAGAACAGCGACGGCGCCGCCAGCTCGCCCAGGGTGGCGAGCGTCAGGTCGGACGCGGGTGTCTCGGAGAGCTCGGCCTCCGGGTCGTGGTGCCGGACCGCCTCGCGGACGGCGGCGACGGTGCGCTCGTTGAGGAACTCCTCCTTGCCGGTCACCAGCGTGACCCGGCCGAGGACGTCTGCCGCGCGGGGTGAGCTCGCCATGGTGCCCACACCCTAGTGCGTGGCCACCGACAGCCCGCCGCCGTCCTCGACCACCGCGACGGCGCCGTCCCGGTCGGTGCGGTAGACGTCCATCCCGGCCGCGGCGAGCGGCTCCAGCGTCTCGGGTGCCGGGTGGCCGTAGTCGTTGTCGGCGCCGACCGAGGTGACCGCGATCCGGGCGCCGAGGGACAGCAGCCAGTCCTCGTCCTGGTAGCGGCTGCCGTGGTGCGGCACCTTGAGGACGTCCACGGTCAGCCGCGGGTAGGTGCGCGCCAGGACCGCCTGGCCCTCCGGCTCGACGTCGCCGGTCAGCAGCAGCCGGACGCCACGGACCTCGGCCAGCAGCACCACGCTGGCCTCGTTGGCGGTGCTGCCGTCCCCGGGCCCGACCGTCGGGGAGTCCGGCGGCGGCCAGAGCGCCTGCAGGGTCACGCCTCCGACCCGCTGGACGGTGCCGTACGGCGCCGGCACGGGGTCGGTGACCGCGTCCACCTCGGCGACGCCCTGGGGCGGGTCGAGCAGCCGGGTCGTCTCCACGGCCCCGACGGCCCGACCGTCGAGCACCCCGCTGATCCCGTCGACGTGATCGGCGTGGAAGTGGGTCAGCACCAGCAGCGGCACGGTCTCGATCCCGAGATCGTCGAGGCAGGCGTCGACCAGCCCCGGGTCGGGGCCGGCGTCGACGACGACCGCGGCGTGCGGCCCCGCGTTGAGCACCAGCGCGTCGCCCTGGCCGACGTCGCAGGCGACGAGGACCCAGCCCGCCGGTGGCCAGCCGGGCGTCGGCACGCGGACGAGCACCGCGAGCACCAGCAGCGCGCAGCAGGCCAGGCCCGTCGAGGGCCGGCGCAGCAGGACCGGTCCGGCCAGCACCACGGCCACGACCAGGACGGTCAGCAGCGCCAGCGCCGCCGCGCCGGTCCCCCAGCCCGCCGCCGCCGTCGGCAGCGCGGCTCCCCGGGTCGCCACCACGACGAGCCAGGACACGCACCACCCGGCACCGGTCCCGAGCAGCCGGCCGAGCGGGTCCCACACCAGCCCGGCGAGGCCGCCGGCCAGCCCGAGCACGGTCGCCGGGCCGACGGCCGGCGCCGCCGCCAGGTTGGCCGCGACGGCGACCAGGCTCACCTGGCCGGACAGCGCCGCCACGACCGGCGTGCAGGCCAGCTGCGCCGCGGCGGGGATCGCAACCGCCTCCGCGACCCAGCGCGGCAGCCACCGGGCCAGCGCGTCGCGCCAGCCGGGGGCGAGCAGCAGGATCCCGCCGGTGGCGAGCACCGACAGCGCGAACCCCGGCGACCCGGCCAGGCCCGGCTGGACCAGCAGCAGGGCCAGCACCGCGACCCCGAGCGTCCGGGCGCCCCGCCGGCGGCCGTCGGTGCCCATCGCGAACAGCGCGACGGTGCCCATCACCGCGGCCCGCAGCACGCTCGGCTCGGTGCGCGCGAGGAGCACGAACCCCACGATCCCCGCGGCGCCGACGGCGTAGAGCCACCGCCCGCGCACCCCGCACCAGCGCGCGACCAGGAGCAGGAACCCGACGACCAGTGTCAGGTTGGTGCCCGAGACCGCGAGCAGGTGCGTGAGGCCGGTCGTCCGGAAGTCGTCCGCCAGGGCGGAGCTCACCCCCGCGTCGTCACCGTCGACCAGGGCCGGGACCAGCGCGCGCTGGGCGTCCGGCCGGCCGGCGACCGCCTCGCGGATCGACGCGCGCACCGCGGCGGCGGCGTCCCACCACGGGTCCGGGTCGCCGGTGACGGTGGGCGGCCCGCGGGCGCCGAGGACGGCGGCGAGGTCGGCGTCGTCGGCGGGCGACAGCTGCCCGGTGGTCTCGACCGTGCTGCCCAGCGGGACGTCGCTCCAGTCGGTGTCCCCGAGCACGAGGACCGGCGCTCGGACCGCGTACGACGCGCCGCGGCCGGTCACCCGCCGGACGTCGAGGCGGGTCACGACGACCTCGTCGTAGCGGCCAGCGGTCCGGCGGGGGTCGCTGGTCACGACCCCGGTCAGCCGCACCGTCGCGCCGTCGGTGGCCAACCCGGCGACCGGGCTGCCGGCGACCTGTTCCGCGCGGATGACCGCGACGCCCGCCGTGGCGGCGAGCACCAACGCCGCCGCCCCGGCCGCGCGCGACCACCGCACCGCCACCACGCCGACCACGGCGAGCAGCGCCCACCAACCCAGCCACCGGCCGCCGAGCGCGCCGGCCCAGGCGGCACCGCCGAGCAGCAGCATCCGCAGGTCGGTGCGCACGTCAGACCGTCACGTACGGCGCGACCTGGCTCAGCGTGGCGTCGCCGATGCCGTCGACCTCGAGCAGCTCGTCGACGGCGGTGAAGCCGCCGTGCTCGTCACGCCACTGGAGGATCGCCTGGGCGGTCACGGGCCCGACCTCGGGCAGCGACTCGAGCTCGCTCTGCGACGCGGTGTTGAGGTTCACCAGCGGCCCGCCGGGCGCACCGGGTGACGCC
Source organism: Nocardioides aquiterrae (assembly GCF_039526625.1). Classification (NCBI taxonomy): domain Bacteria; kingdom Bacillati; phylum Actinomycetota; class Actinomycetes; order Propionibacteriales; family Nocardioidaceae; genus Nocardioides; species Nocardioides aquiterrae. The sequence continues at coordinate 52,897 of NZ_BAAAJE010000019.1, read as the reverse complement.
AGGGCGGACGCCGCGGCGCCGGCCGGCGCCGGCACGCCCACGACGACCTGCTCGCCGTCCACCAGGACGCGGGCCAGGTTGAGCCCGGACAGGTCCACCCCGGGCCGCGCTCCCCCGGCCGCCTCCAGCGCGTCCACGACGCGGGCGCCGGCGTCGAGCACGACGATGCCGGGACGTCGCACCTTGCCCGTGACGTCGACGGTCACCGACCCGGTGGCCGCGCTCGCCGAGGCCGACGCGGCGACGGGCGAGGCGTCGACGAGCGGTGGCGCGGAGGCCACCGAGACCGGCGGCGGCGCCTCGACCCGCTCCGCCTGGCCGCGCAGCACCCACCAGCACGTCACCACCAGGCCCGCCGCCAGCAGCACGGCGACCACGGCGAGCTGGGCCGGGCCCAACGCGATCCGCCCCCGCAGCGGCTCGGGCAGCAGGGAGACGGAGCGTCGGGCCGCGTGCCGTCCGGGGACGGGGACCGGCGGCGCCGGCGGCTCGGCGGCCGGCTCCGGGCGGAGCAGCGCGAGCCGGCGGGAGACGACGTCCTGGTGGTCGGTGGATCGGGCCATGCGGCGACGCTAGGCAGCCGGGCCGACGACCCGCCGGTCGCGACGAGCCGCCTGGGGAGGACGCCGCCGGAGCCGCCTCCTGTGGACGGTGACCGGGTCAGAGCCGGGGCGCCACGCAGACCGCGATCATGCCCGGACCCACGTGCGCGCCGAGCACGGCACCGAGCTCGCCGCACCAGACCTCGCGGCCGCCCAGGTTCGCCTCCAGCCGCTGGCCCAGCCGCTCGGCGAGCTGCCCGGCCCGCTCCGGGCTGGCCAGGTGCGCGACGCAGACGTCGACGTCCGCCTCCCCGGCCGCCTGGACCGCGAGCTCCTCGAGCCGCGCCAGCGCGCGCCCCGACGTGCGCACCCGCTCCAGCGAGGCGACCGTGCCGTCCTCGATCTGGAGCAGCGGCTTCACGGCGAGCGCGCCGCCGAACAGCGCGGCCGCGGCGCCGATCCGGCCACCGCGGCGCAGGTACTCCAGGGTGTCGACGTAGAACAGCGACGACGTCGCCTCCGCCCGGGCGCGCGCGGCGGCGGCCGCCTCGTCGGCGGTGCCGCCGGCGTCGAGCACGTCGGCGGCGGCGAGCACCGCGAACCCGGTGGCCACCCCGACCTGCCGGGTATCCACCGGTACGACGCGGACGGACGCGTCCCGGGCGGCCAGCTGGGCCGACTCGTAGGTCCCGCTCATCTCGCCCGACAGGTGCACCGACACGATCTCGGTCGCGCCGTCGCGCGCCGCCTGCTCGTAGACCTCCAGCAGCGCCGCCGGGCTCGGCCGCGACGTGCTGACCGGCTTCCACTCGCGCAGCGCGGCCGCGACCAGCTCCGGGGTGGCACCGTCGGCGCCCTCGTCGTACACGGTCGCGCCGATCACCACCTGGAGCGGCACGACCACGATCCCCCGCTCGACCGCCAGCTCCGGTGGGAGGCTGGCGGTCGAGTCGGTGACGATCACGGCCGGCATGGCGCCGAGATTAGAGCACAGTGCTGGACGACGACCTCAGACGACGACCTCAGACGACGACCTCAGACGACGACGTTGACCAGCTTCGGCGCCCGCACGATGACCTTGCGGACCTCGCGGCCGTCGATCGCCTTCGCCACCGCGGGGTCGGCCAGGGCCAGCCGCTCCAGGTCCGCCTCGCTGATGTCGGGCGCCACCTCCAGCCGGGCCTTGACCTTGCCCTGGATCTGGACGACCGCGGTCACGGACTCCTCGACCAGCAGCGCGGGGTCGACGGCCGGCCAGCCGGCGCGGGCCACGGTGGGCTCGTGGCCCAGCCGCTCCCACATCTCCTCCGCCGTGTACGGCGCCACCAGCGACAGCAGGATCGCGACCGCCTCGGCCGCCTCGCGCACGGCGGGGTCGGCCGGGCCGGCCCCGGAGTCGATCGCCTTGCGGGTGGCGTTCACCAGCTCCATGATCCGGGCGACCATCACGTTGAACCGGTACGACTCGACCAGCTCGGCGGCGTCGTGCACGGTGTGCGCCGTGACCCGCCGCAGCGCGACGTCCCCGCCCTCGGGGGGCGTGCCGGGTGCCGACGTGACGTCACCGGACAGCCGCCAGGCGCGCTGCAGGAACCGCAGCGAGCCCGCGGGCGACACGTCGGCCCAGTCGATGTCGTCCTCCGGCGGGCCGGCGAAGACCAGGGTGACCCGGACGGCGTCCACTCCGAACTCCGCGAGTTGGTCCCCCAGACTGACGCCGTTGCCCAGCGACTTGCTCATCTTCTTGCCCTGGTTGATGACGATGCCCTGGTTCAGCTGGGACGCGAACGGCTCCCGGACCTCCAGCATCCCCATGTCGGCCAGCACCTTGGTGAAGAAGCGCGCGTACAGCAGGTGCAGCACCGCGTGCTCGACCCCGCCGACGTAGATGTCGGCGGGCATCCAGGTCTTCGCCTTCTCCACGTCGAACGGGCCGTCGGTGTAGTGGGGCGAGCAGTAGCGCAGGAAGTACCACGACGAGTCGACGAACGTGTCCATCGTGTCGCTGTCCCGCCTCGCCGGCCCCCCACAGCTCGGGCAGGCGACGTTCACCCACTCCTCGGCCGCGGCCAGCGGCGAGACGCCCTTGGGCTTCAGGTCGGCGCCCCGCAGCTCGGGCAGCTCGACCGGCAGCTGCTCGTACGGTACGGCGACCTCGCCGCACCGCTCGCAGTGCACGATCGGGATCGGCACGCCCCAGTAGCGCTGCCGGCTCAGCAGCCAGTCACGCAGCCGGAAGTTGACCGTGCCCTCGCCGGTGCCGTCGGCCTCCAGCCGCTCGATGATCGCGCGGATGCCGCTGGCCTTGTCGGTCATGCCGTCCAGCGGCCCGGAGTTCACGTAGACGCCGTCACCGGTCGTGGCGATCCCCGTCTCCTCCGGGTTCGGCTCACCGGTGTCGACGACGCGCCGCACGGGCAGGCCGAACTTCCTCGCGAAGTCCAGGTCGCGCTGGTCGTGCGCCGGCACGGCCATGATCGCGCCGGTCCCGTAGTCGGCCAGCACGTAGTCCGACGCCCACACCGGGATCCGCTCGCCGTTGACCGGGTTCACGGCGTGCACGCCCAGGAAGACGCCGGTCTTGGGCCGCTCGGTCGACAGCCGGTCGATCTCCGACTCCTTGCGGACGTCCTCCAGGTAGGCCTCGTACGCCGGGCGCTGCTCGTCGGTCACCAGCTCGGCGGCCAGCTTCGCGTCCGCGGCGACGACCATGAACGTCGCGCCGTACAGCGTGTCCGGACGCGTCGTGTAGACGGTGATCGGCTCCTCGCGGCCCTCGACCCGGAAGTGGACGTGGGCGCCCTCGGAGCGGCCGATCCAGTTGCGCTGCGCGGTGACGACGCGCGCCGGCCAGGTCGGCTCCAGCTCGTCCAGGCAGTCCAGCAGCTCCTGGGCGTACTCGGTGATCCGGAAGTACCACTGGGTCAGCTCGCGCTTGGTGACCTCGGCGCCGCAGCGCTCGCAGCGGCCGTCGACGACCTGCTCGTTGGCCAGCACGGTCTGGTCGTTGGGGCACCAGTTGACCGGGCTGTTCTTCCGGTACGCCAGGCCGCGCTCGCGGAACTTCAGGAACAGCCACTGGGTCCAGCGGTAGTACTCCGGGTCGGAGGTGTGCAACCGGCGCGACCAGTCGAACGAGACGGCGTACCGCTTGAACGACTCGTACTGGGTCTCGATGTTGGCGTAGGTGTAGGTCGCCGGGTGCTCGTTGTTGCGGATCGCCGCGTTCTCGGCGGGCAGGCCGAAGGAGTCCCAGCCCATCGGGTTCATGACCTCGTAGCCGCGCTGCCACCAGTAGCGGGCGATCACGTCGTGCAGGGCGGTGACCTCGGCGTGCCCCATGTGCAGGTCGCCGGAGGGGTACGGGAACATCGTCAGCGCGTACTTCTTCTCGCGCGGCGAGTCGTCGTCGGCGCGGAAGGGGTCCAGCCGCTCCCACACCGGCAGCCACTTGTCCTGGACCGCCTGGATGTCGTAGGTCTCCTGCTCGCTGCTCATCTCGTCTCTCTCATGCTCTGGCTCATGCACTGGTGGTCGGCTCCGGGCACAAAAAAACCCCTCGTGGACGAGGGGCAGCCGCGTCGAGTCGTGCGCGTCGACGCGGCTAGGTAAGGAGCAGGGTCCTCTGCATGCGTTCATGCTACCGCGTGCTGACACGATGGGGCGCATGACCATCACCGACCTCTTCCGACTCGACGGCAAGGTCGCCGTCGTCACCGGCGCGTCCAGCGGCCTCGGCGTCGCCTTCGCCCAGGGGCTCGCCGAGGCGGGCGCGGACGTCGCGCTCGGCGCCCGGCGCGTGGACCGGCTCGCGGACACCGCGAAGCTGGTCGAGGCCACCGGCCGCCGCGCCCTGACCGTCGCGACCGACGTCGCCGACCCCGACTCCTGCACGAACCTGGTCGCGCTCGCGATGGAGGAGTTCGGGCGCGTCGACGTCCTGGTCAACAACGCCGGCATCGGGACGGCGGTGCCCGCGACCCGGGAGACGCCCGAGCAGTTCCGGCAGGTGATCGACGTCAACCTCAACGGCTGCTACTGGATGGCGCAGGCCTGCGGCCGGGTGATGCAGCCCGGGTCCAGCATCGTCAACATCAGCTCGGTGCTCGGCCTCACCACCGCCGGGCTCCCCCAGGCGGCGTACGCCGCCTCGAAGGCCGGCCTGATCGGGCTCACCCGCGACCTGGCGCAGCAGTGGACCGGCCGCAAGGGCATCCGCGTGAACGCGATCGCGCCCGGCTTCTTCGAGTCCGAGATGACCGACCAGTACCCGCCGGGCTACCTGGAGTCCCAGCAGCCGCGGATCCCCGCCGGCCGCAAGGGTGACCCCGCCGAGCTGGCGGCGACGGTCGTGTTCCTGGCGTCGGACGCCTCGGCGTACGTCACCGGGCAGACGCTCGCCGTCGACGGGGGCATGACGATCACCTGACGCGGATCCGGCGTACTCCCGGTACGTTCTCGCCATGGGTCTCCACGTGGTGGTCATCGGTGCCGGGTTCGGCGGGCTCGGGGTCGCGCACGCGTTGCGCGCCGCCGGCGTCCGCGACATCACGATCCTCGAGCGGGCCGACGACGTCGGCGGCGTGTGGCGCGACAACACCTACCCGGGCGCGGCGTGCGACGTCCCGTCGCCGCTCTACTCCTGGTCGTGGGCGACCAACCCCACGTGGGGCCGCCGCTACTCGGGCCAGGCCGAGATCCTCGACTACATCCGGCGCACCGCCGCGGACGACGGGCTGCTGGACCTGGTCCGCACCGGCACCGAGGTCACCGCGCTCGAGTACGCCGACGGCGCCTGGCGGATCACCACGAACCACGGCGTCCTCGAGGCCGACGTGGTCGTCTCCGCGACCGGCCAGCTGTCGAACCCGGTGATCCCGGCGATCCCCGGCGCGGACACGTTCGCCGGGCCGGCGTTCCACTCCGCGCAGTGGCGCCACGACGTCGACCTGGCCGGCAAGCGGGTCGCGGTCGTCGGCACCGGCGCGAGCGCGATCCAGTTCGTGCCCGGCATCGCCGACCGGGTCCGCGCGCTGACGGTCTTCCAGCGCTCCGCGCCGTACGTCGTCCCGAAGCCGGACCGCGCCTACACGCCAGGCCACCACCGCGCCTTCGAGCGCTGGCCGGCGGTGCCCGCCGGCGAACGGCGGCTGACCTACTGGATCACCGAGCGGTTCAACGGCGCCCTCGAGGGCACCTCGCCGATCGCCGGGCCGCTGATGGCCGCGATCCGCGCGTCGTGGAAGCTGCAGCTGCGGCGCCAGGTCCGCGACCCGGAGCTGCGCCGCAAGCTGGTCCCGGACTACCGGCTCGGCTGCAAGCGGGTGCTGTTCTCCAACGACTGGTACCGGGCGCTGGACCGCGACCACGTCGATGTCGTCACCGAGCCGATCATCGCGATCGAGCCGGCGGGCGTGCGGACCGGCGACGGGCGGCTGCACGAGGCCGACGTGCTGATCTGGGGCACCGGCTTCGCCGCGACCGAGTTCCTCGGTGGCATCGACGTGCGCGGCGTCGACGGCGTACCGCTCGAGAAGCTGTGGGCCGACGGCGCCCGCGCCCACCTCGGGATGACGATGCCCGGCTTCCCGAACCTGTTCGTGGTCTACGGCCCCAACACCAACCTCGGCGGCAGCTCGATCATCGGCATGCTCGAGGCCCAGGCCGGTTGGATCGCGCAGGTCGCCCGACGCATCCAGGACGGCCGCGCGCACCGGGTCGCGGTGCGCCGCGACGTCTGGGAGGCGTACGACGACGAGATGCAGGACCGGCTGGGGCACAGCATCTGGGCCGGCTGCGACAGCTGGTACCGCGACGGCCGCCGCATCACCACCAACTGGCCCGGCCTGGTGGCGGAGTACCGGCGGCGCACGGCGACCGTCGACTGGTCGGAGCTGGAGGAGGTCGGCGCGGTCAGCTCCCGCTGATGTTGACCATCCAGTCGACGCCGTACCGGTCGGTGAGCATGCCGAACGAGTCGCCCCACGGCGCCTTCTCGAGGGGCGCCGTGACCTGGCCACCCTCGGCCAGGCCGGTGAACCAGGCGGACAGCGTGGCCTCGTCGTCGCCGCTGAGGGAGATGGAGCCGTTGGCGATGTCGCCCCCGGTGTCCACGTGGCTCGGGACGTCGGCACCCATCAGCAGCACGGAGTCGGACACCGTGAGGGCGGAGTGCATGACCAGGCCGGCCTCGCTCTCGGGAACGCCCATGCCGCCCTGGTCGGCGAACGTCATCACCTGGAGCTCGCCGCCCAGGACGGACTGGTAGAAGGTCATCGCCTCCCGGGCCTGGGCGCGGAAGTTGAGGTACGGGTTGAGGAAAGTGGACATGGTGCGCTCCTTCGAGGGGTTCTGACCTACCGACCCGCGGCCCGGCCGGAACTCATCGCGTCAGCGGTCGAGCACCTCGTCCAGGTTCTCCAGCAGGTCCCGGGGATAGGCGTACACCGCGACGGCGCCGGCGTCGAGGAGCTCCTGGCGACCGGACCCGCCGGACAGCAGCCCGACGGTCGGATCGCCCCGGCGCGTGGCGGCGACGACGTCCCACACCGAGTCCCCGATCATCAGCGCCCGGCCCCCGCCGACCTTCTCCAGCGCCTCGTCGAGCAGCTCGGGGTCGGGCTTCGACGCCTCGGCGTCCTCGCTGGTCGTCCAGGCGTCGGCATGCTCCTGGGCATTCAGCAGCTGCAGTGCGTGGTCGGCGTGCTTGGGGATGCTGGAGCTGGCGAGCACGACCTTGAGGCCCGCCTCGCGGAGCCCGACGAGGAGGTCGACCGCGCCGTCGAAGAGCCGGGTCTCCTCGAGCATCCCGTCGTACTCCCGCTCCCACCGGTCGCGGATCGCGTCGCCGTGCTCCCGCTCGACGTCGTCGCTGGTCACCGCCGCGACGAGCCGGTCACCGCCCATCCCGATCGCCCGGTGGATCGCGGCGAGCGCCACGTGCCGGTCCAGCACCTGCTCGAACGCCCGTGACCACGCGATGGCGTGGTGGTAGTTCGAGTCGATCAGGGTGCCGTCGATGTCCAGCGCGGCGATGTCGAAAGCGGCCATGCGGTCGCGGTGCCCGCTGCCCGCACGGCCCACACCTCTGCCGGCGACGCGGCACGGCGATGGCCCCATCGCGCCATGGTGCGCGTCCACCTAGGTGACCTTTGCTGGCACTCCTCCCTCCCCCCGAAGAACGGTGGTCCAGCAATGCTCAGCAAGCTCACGTCCCGCATGACCTACGCCAACGTCGCGAGCACCACGGCGCTGGTACTCGCGATCGGTGGCGGCGGCGCCGCCGTCGCCGCGGCGATGGTCCCGGCCAACTCCGTCGGGTCGAAGCAGATCGTCAACAACTCGGTGAAGAGCGTCGACCTCAAGAACGACGGGGTGACCGGCACCGACGTCAACGAGAGCACCCTCGGTCAGGTGCCGTCCGCCGCGAGCGCGGGCGGCCTCACCGCCGGCGCGATCTCGAACCCGGACAGCTTCGCGGCCGGCAAGCTGGGCGTCGTGCGCGCCTACGCGTGGAACAACTCGGCGGCCGCGGACGCGACGCTGACGAACAACGGCTATACCTACAACCGCTCCGGCGGCGAGGTGACGGTCGTCCACAACAGCGCCGGCAACTACACGATCACCTTCGACGGCCTGAACCTGGGCGGCGGCAACGTGGTCGTCTCTGGCTACGGCGGCGGCGCCAACTGGTGCAAGGTCAGCTCCTGGGGATCTAGCAGCATCGGCGTGCTGTGCTTCAACAGCGCCGGCGCGGCGACCGACAGCCTCTGGACGATCGCCGTCTCCGAGTAGGACCGCCGCCCGTTGGGTCCGAGCGCGCTGCTACACCTGCGCCCGGGCCCAGCGGTAGTCCGCCTTGCCGGACGGCGACCGCTCGACGACCGGGACCCGGACGACCGCCTTCGGGACCTTGTAGCGGGCCACGTGCTTCGCCGCCTCGGCGAGCAGCTCCGCGTCGGTCGCGGTGCTGCCCTCCTCGAGCTGCACGACCGCGACCGGCTCGCTCCCCCAGCGCTCGGAGGCCCGGCCGACGACGATCACGTCGCGGACGGCGGGGTGCGCCGCGAGCGCTCGCTCGACCTCCTCGGCGAAGATCTTCTCGCCCCCGGAGTTGATCGTGACCCCGTCGCGGCCGAGCAGCACGATCTGGGCGGCCTCGTCGAACCGCGCGCGGTCGCCGGGGATCGAGAACCGGACGCCGTCGATGACCGGGAAGGTGCGCGCGGTCTTGGCCTCGTCGCCGAGGTAGCCCAGGGGCACCCGGCCCCGCTGGGCGAGCCAGCCCTCGCCCTCGCCCGGCTCCAGGACCCGCGTGAGGAGGTCGTCGACGACGGTCGTGGCCGGGACCGGCGCGAAGGTCGCCGTACCGGCCGCCATGCCCTTGAGCGACATCGAGCTCATCTGCAGCCCGGTCTCGGAGGCGCCGGCGGCGTCCATGACCAGCAGGTGCGGCAGCGCCTCGAGGATCCGGTCGCGCACGCCGGGGGTCAGCGGCGCACCGCCGTTGTTGAAGGCCGCCAGCCCGGACAGGTCGTAGCCCCCGCGCTCGACCTCCTCGACGAGCGGGAGCGCGACGGCGTCGCCGACGACCGGGATGCTCACGACCCGCTCGCGCACGGCGGTGGCGAGAGCGTCGGCCGGGTCGAGCCGGTGGACGTCGTCGGGGAGGACGATCGCGCCGCCTCCGGTGATCGTGTGGAACGTCGACCACTGCGCCGCGCCGTGCATGAACGGCGGGATCATCAACAGCCGCATGCCGCCGCCGGCGTTCGTGGCGTGCTCGGCGATGGCGTCGTACGACGTGAACGGGTCGCTGGTGCCGAACGGCGTGCCGCCCATCGACGTGACGTAGATGTCGTCGTTGCGCCACAGCACGCCCTTGGGCATCCCGGTGGTGCCGCCGGTGTAGAGCACGAACAGGTCGTCGCCGCTGGGCACCGGCATGCCGCCGGTGGGCTCGGGCGTGCCCACGACCTCCTCGTAGTCGACGGCTCCGGGGAGCAGCTCGTTCCCGGACTCGTCGGCGACCTGGACGAGCACCTGGAGGCCGGGCAGCCGGTCGCGCACCGCGGCGACGTTCGGCGCGAACTCCGCGTGGTAGACCAGCGCCCGGGTCCGGGCGTCGGTGAGCAGGTAGAGCAGCTCCTCCTCGACGTACCGGTAGTTGACGTTGAACGGCGCCACCCGGGCCCGGTAGCCGGCGACCATCGCCTCGAGGTACTCGTTGCCGTTGCGCAGGTAGAGCCCGACGTGGTCCTGCCCGGACTCGTGGCCCGCCAGCTCGGCCCGGGGCGTGTGGCAGCCCAGGCCACGACCCACCAGGTAGCGAGCGACGCCGTCGACGCGCCGGTTCATGTCGGCGTAGGTGAGCCGGCGGTCGCGCCAGACCAGCACCTCCTGGTCAGGCACCGCGTGCGCGACGGTGTCGAAGACCGTGGACAGGTTGAAGCCGTCCGGGCCGAGCTCGGGCATCCGCACCAGCCTCCAGTCGCGAGGGTAGAACGCGTTCTCGTTGGCGAGCGATGCTAGCCCGAGGCCCGGTCAGACCGGGAGCCGGTCCGCCCGCGCGGCGACCAGGTCGGCGGGCGCGCTGAGCCGCCACGCCTCGAAGACCAGCTCGGCGAGCTCGTCGCGCTCCACCCGCTCCAGGTGGACCACGACCCACCCGAAGCCGTACGCCGTGAACTGCACCTCGAACACGTCGGGCCGCTCCCCGACGAGGGCCAGCTGCTCGGCGATCGTCTGCTTCAGCCCGACGGTCACCGTGGGCTCCCACAGGTAGCCGAACCGCTGCCCCACCACGTCGAACTGCGACCAGCGCGCCTTGTCGGTGCGCGCCACGCCGGGCAGCTGCCCGACCAGGCCGAGGAAGTCGTCGATCGAGGACACGGAGGGATTCTGCCGAACGGAACCGACAACCGCCCGGCGGTGTAGAACGGATGCCGGACGACAGGACGGAGCTGCGCCCATCACCGACGACGCCACCCTGGTGGCTCGGGTGCGGTCGGGTGATCTCGACGCGTACGCCGAGCTGGTGACCCGTCATGCCCCGATGGCCGTGCGCACCGCCACCCTGCTCGGGGCCGGCACCGATGCCGAGGACGTCGTACAGGAGGCCTTCGTGAAGGCGTACCGGTCGCTGGGCCGCTTCCGGGACGGTGCCGAGCTCCGGCCCTGGCTGCTGCGCATCGTGGCCAACGAGACGCGCAACCACCACCGCGCGTCCGTACGACGAGGAGCGCGCGAGCGGGCCGTCGCGCTGCCTGCCGAGCTGCTCGACCCGGGCGAGGCGGTGGCGGACCACGAGGCGAAGGAGCGGCTGCTGGCCGCGGTCGCCGGGTTGCCGGACCGGCTCCGCGTCGTGGTCACCTGTCGGTACCTCCTCGAGCTCGACGAGGCCGAGACCGCGACCACCCTCGGCCTGCCCCGCGGCACCGTGAAGTCGCGGCTCAGCCGCGGGCTGGCGCGGCTGCGGGCCGAGCTCGTCGAGGCCGGACGGGAGGCGGACCATGTCTGACCGGCTCGAGACCCGGCTCCGCGAGCTGGCGGGCGACCTGCGGGTGCCGGAGCCCGGCCCGGGCCTCGCCGGCGCGGTCGTCGCGCGGGTGGCGAAACCGCGGCGGCACCGGCTGCGCTGGGCCGTGGTCGCGGCGGTCGTGCTCGCGCTGCTCGGGCTGGCGGTCTCTCCCGTCGGTGCGAAGGTGACCGGCTGGCTCGACGTCGGCGGGGTGATGGTGCGCGACGACGACACGGTGCCGACCGGCACGCCCGTGGTCCCGTCCGAGAGCGGGAGGTCTCTCGACGGCGCGGCGTTCGAGCCCCTCGTCCCGGCCGCGCTCGGGCCGCCCGACGGGGTGCGCGTGACCGACGACGGCACGCTGGTGTCGATGAGCTGGTCGGCGGGCGGACGGACGATCCGGCTCGACCAGTTCGCCGCCGGCCTCGATCCGTACTTCTGGAAGTCGGCCCCGGGCGCCGAGCCCGTGACCGTCGCGGGGCGGGACGCGCTGTGGTTTGCGGTCCCGCACGAGGTGACCGTGGTCCCCGAGGGCGGTCAGCCGGAGACGTACGCACCCCGGCTCTCGGCGCAGACGCTCGTGCTGCCGCTCCCGGGCGTGACGCTGCGGCTCGAGGGGGACCTGAGCCGCCGACGGGCCGTCGAGATCCTCGCCTCGCTCGAGTGACGGAACCGCGCCGGCGTGGGCGGTGTAGACGGGGCATGCGCCGACTTCTCCTGCTGCTCGTGCTCGCCGCGAGCACCACCCTCGCCCTCGCGCCGCCGGCCCACGCCGGTGGCCCCACCAGCGTCCTGGTCACCGACCCCGCCACGGGCCGGGTGGCGGCCCTCTACTTCTCCGACGCCGCGTACGCCGGGCTCGACCGGATCCTCGCGGACGGCGAGCGCCTCGCCGGCGAGCCGGGCGGGCTCGGGGCAGCGCTCAACGTCACCTGGCTCATCCACGACGTCGAGCCGTGGCGGACCCAGCGGGTCTTCCTCGGCGCCGAGGGCGGCCCGGTCGTGGCGACCTACGGCACCGAGGCGATGCGGAACGCCGGCGACGTCGTCTGGACCCGCCCGGCCGACGGCCAGGCTCTCCGGAACCTGGTGCAGGGCGTGCTGGCGGGCGCACCCGCCTCGGCCGCCCCGCCTCCGTCCGCGTCCCGGCCCGCGGCCGACCCGGTCGTGCGCGAGCGGGTCGTCACCGAGACCGCGTGGTGGTCCCTGGCCGGCTGGCGCTGGGCAGTCGTGGGTCTGGTGGCCGGCGCGGGCGCGGCCCTGCTGGTCACCCGCCGGCGGACGCGCGACCCGGAGCCGCGCCAGGTGCTGATCGACGCCTGACCGCCGATGGGCGCTACAGCTAGCGACGGGCGCGGACCACGCCGCTGATCGCGGCCCGGCAGTCCGGCGTCGCCTTGAGCTTCGCGTAGAAGCGGCCCTCGGTGCCGGTGGTGCCCGTCGACCAGACGTACCGGCCGCCCTGGCGGTCGGTGGTGTCCATCGCGAACCGCTGGTCGTCGCCGCCGCCCGGGGTGCCCCGGACCTTGAACACGACGACGGTGCGGTCGGCCGCGCACACGCGCGGCCTGCTGCTCGTGACCACGCCGGACAGGTCGGTGCCGTCCGCGATGATCGTGACCTCGACGTTCGCCCTCGGTGCCGCGTCCGCGGTGGCCGGCAGCAGCACCGACCCGAACGCCGCGAGCACCGAGACTCCTACCACCATTGCTCGCATGCCGGGACGGTAGGCATCGGTGCTGCCGCGGTACATGACCCGGACGGGCCGCTTCGCGTGTCGTCGACCAGCCCGGCAGATCGGTTCGTCGCTTCGCGCGAACTACGTCGTGGCCGTCCGATCCGCCCTACGCTCAGCCCATGTTCATCGATGCCGGTGGTCACCGGCTCCAGACCGCGCGGTTCGGGACCGGGCCGCGGTGGTTCGTCGGGCACGGCGGCTGGGTCGGCAGCTGGGAGCTGTGGCAGCAGCCGATGCAGCTGATGCAGGAGGACTGGCGCAGCGTCGCGTACGACCATCGCGGGAGCGGCGCCTCCACCGCGACCGCCGAGCAGATCAGCCCGGACGCCCTGGTCGAGGACCTGTTCACGGTGATGGACCACTACGGGGTCGACCGGTGCGTCCTCGCCGGCGAGTCGATGGGCGCCGCCACCTGCCTGCAGGCGGTCCTGGCCCACCCCGACCGGTTCCTCGGCCTGGTCCTGGTCGACGGCGTGACCGAGATGACGGGCCCGGTGCCGGACACCGCGCAGATCCGTGGCGACTACGCAGCCTTCGTCCACGACTTCATGGAGGCGTGCATCCCCGAGCCGGACAGCGAGCACCTCAAGCGATGGGGACGGCAGATCCTGCTCCGAGCCGACCCCGAAGCCGCCGCGCGGATGATCGAGAGCCACTTCGAGCAAGGCGTCGCCCCGGACCTGTCCCAGGTCTCCGTACCCACCCTCGTGATCCACGGAGAGCTCGACCTCGTCGCACCGGTGGACCTCGGCCGGCAGGCCGCCGCGGCGATCCCGAACGCCGAGCTCGTCGTACTCCCCAGCGGGCACGTCCCCACGATGACCCGGCCCGCCGAGGTCGTCGACGCGATCAACACCTGGGCTGCGCAGCTCGAGATCTAGCACCACGCTGGGGGTGACGTGCCCGGCCGGTGGGCGCGGCGCTGCTGCTACACCGTCGAGCCACGCGAAGTGGCCCTTCCGAGACCCCCGCGAGGGCCACTTCGCGGGTCTCGACGGGAAATGAAGAAAGCCCGGCCGGCGGCCGGGCTCCTCCTGTTGTGGAGCTGAGGGGACTCGAACCCCTGACCCTCTGCATGCCATGCAGATGCGCTACCAGCTGCGCCACAGCCCCATCGTCGTTCTCCCGTGCGGGATGACAACTCGCGGAATACTAGCCAACCGCTCCGCCCGATGCGAAATCGGGGGTCCCGGACCCGGACCTGTCGGCCAATCCCTGTACTTGTCGGCCGAAGTTTCGGCCAGCAAGTTCAGGTTTCCCCGGTCGACCGGGGAAACCGACACCGCTCAGTCACCCACCACGCGGTTGTACGCGACCAGCCGGGCGGGACCGGAGGCGGGGACGTCGAGCTCGACCCAGCCGCAGTTGGCGGGGCCGCGGAGGACGCTGCGCGCGGTCGGCGGCAGGCCGAGCAGCACCGGCACCGCGTCGCGGATCGCGGCGCCGTGCGAGACCGCCACGGCCACCGAGCCGGGCTCGACGGAGCCCAGCAGCTCACGCAGCGCCGCGACCATCCGGGCGGCCACCTCGGCGGTCCTCTCGCCGCCGGGCACCACGTCGTAGTCGCCCTGCAAGAACGTGGCGAACTCCTCGGGCGCCACCGAGTCGTACTCCTCGTGGGTCAGCCCCTGCCGCCCGGCGAGGAAGTACTCCCGCAACCGCGCGTCGTACGTCGGCTCGAGGCCGGTCTCCTTGGCGAGGTACACCGCGGTCTGGCGGGCCCGGGCGCTGTCGGAGGACCAGATGGCCGCGGGCCGCAGGGCCGCGATCACCGGCGCCAGCGCCGCGGCCTGGGCGTGGCCGGTGTCGTCGAGCTCGACCTCGAGCTGCCCCTGGATCCGATTCTCGTGGTTGTACGCGGTCCGGCCGTGCCGGACCAGGACGAGCGTCCTACCGGTCATGCGAGACGACGTCGGCGGGCAGCTCGATCGTCGGGCAGTCGCGCCACAGCCGCTCGAGGGCGTAGAACTGGCGCTCCTCCTCGTGCTGCACGTGCACGACGATCACGCCGTAGTCGATGAGCACCCAGCGCCCGTCCCGCTCCCCCTCGCGCCGGATCGGCTTGGCGCCGATCTCGCGGAGCCGGTCCTCGACCTCGTCGACGATCGCCTTGACCTGGCGGTCGTTGGTGGCGGAGGCGAGCAGGAAGGCGTCGGTGATCGCGAGCTGCTCGCTCACGTCGAACGCGACGATCTGCTGGGCGAGCTTGTCCGACGCCGCGAGCGCGGCGGTACGCACCAGCTCGAGGGCGTGGTCGGTGGCCGTCAAGTCTGGTCCTTCGGGTAGAGGTGGTGCTTGGCGATGTACTGGACGACGCCGTCCGGCACCAGGTACCAGACCGGCTCCCCGCGCCGGGTCCGCTCCCGGCAGTCGGTGGACGAGATCGCCAGCGCGGGGATCTCGACCATCGTCACCCGGTCGGCGGGGATGGTCGCGAGGGTCTCCTCGTCCATGCTGTACCCAGGACGGGTACATCCCACGAACCGCGCGAGCGCGAACAGCTCGTCGGCGTCGCGCCAGGTGAAGATCTCGGTGAGCGCGTCGGCGCCGGTGATGAAGTAGAGCTCCGCGTCGGGCAGCTGCGCCTTGAGGTCGCGCAGCGTGTCGATCGTGTACGTCGGGCCCGCGCGGTCGATGTCGACGCGGGAGACGGTGAACCGCGGGTTGGACGCCGTCGCGATGACGGTCATCAGGTACCGGTGCTCGGCCGGCGTGACCACCCGGTCGGACTTCTGCCAGGGGTCACCGGTCGGGACGAAGACGACCTCGTCGAGGTCGAACCACGCCTGCACCTCCGACGCCGCCACGAGGTGACCGTGGTGGATCGGGTCGAAGGTGCCGCCCATGACCCCGATCCGCCGGGCGTCGGGCACGTGCTCGCTCAGCTGTGCTCGCGTCCCGCGCCGAAGATCAGGAGCGCGACGATCAGCGCGAGCAGGATCGCGAGCGTGACGCCACCGACCAACCAGTGGTTCGGCACGTTCTCGTTGACGGCTTCCTCGGCGGCGAGGGCGACGACGTACGGGTTCAGCATGGGCGACAGCCTACCGGGGTCAGCGGACGTGGCCGTCGCCGGTCACGACGTACTTGGTCGAGGTCATCTCCGGCAGCCCCATCGGGCCGCGGGCGTGCAGCTTCTGGGTGCTGATCCCGATCTCGGCACCGAAGCCGAACTCCCCGCCGTCGGTGAACCGCGTGGACGCGTTGACCAGCACCGCGGCGGAGTCGACGGCGGCGGTGAAGTGGCGGGCCGCGGCCAGGTCCTCGGTGACGATCGCCTCGGTGTGCTGGCTGGAGTACCGCCGGATGTGGCGGATCGCCGCCTCCAGGTCGGGTACGACGGCCGCGGAGATGTCGAGCGAGAGGTACTCCTCGGCGTAGTCCTCGTCGGTGGCCGGGACCACGCCGTCCAGCGCCTGGAACGCCGCGTCGCCGTGGACGGTGACGCCGGCGTCCTGCAGCGCGGCGACCACCCGCGGCAGGAACGCGTCGGCGACGTCGGCGTGCACCAGGAGCGACTCGGCGGCGTTGCACACGCTGGTGCGCTGGGTCTTGGCGTTCACGACGATCGCCAGCGCCTTGTCGAGGTCGGCGGCCCGGTCGACGTACACGTGGCAGTTGCCGACGCCGGTCTCGATGACCGGCACGGTCGACTCCTCGACCACCGAGCGGATCAGGCCCGCTCCCCCGCGCGGGATCAGCACGTCGACCAGCCCGCGGGCGCGCATCAGCTCCTTGACGGTGTCGCGGCTGTCGGCCGGCACCAGCTGGACGACGTCCGACTCCAGACCGGCGTCCGCCACGGCCGAGCGGAGCGCCGCCACGATCGCGGCGTTGCTGGCGCTCGCGCTGGAGCTGCCGCGCAGCAGCACGGCGTTCCCGGACTTCAGGCAGATGCCCGCCGCGTCCGCGGTGACGTTCGGCCGGGCTTCGTAGATCATCCCGACCACGCCGAACGGCACCCGCACCTGGCGCAGCTCGAGCCCGTTGGCGAGGGTGCTGCCGCGCACCACCTCGCCCACCGGGTCGGGCAGGCCGGCCACCTCGCGCAGCCCCTGCGCCATGCCCGCGAGCCGCTCGGGCGTGAGCCGGAGCCGGTCGACGATGTTCGGCGGCGCGCCGCCGTCCTCGGCGCGGGCGACGTCCTCGGCGTTGGCCGCGAGGATCGCGTCCTCGTGGGTGCAGAGCGCGTCGGCCATCGCCTCCAGCGCTCGGTCCTTCTGCGCGCGGGTCGCTAGCGCCAGCCCGTGGCTGGCCGCGCGGGCGCGCTCGGCGAGCACGACGACTGGACTGGTCATGTGGACGAGAGTAGGGCGTCGCAACCGATCCGGCCGTCCCTGCGTCGTACGTTGGTCAGGCTCACCTCCGGAAAGGTCCCTCCGTTGCGCCGTTCCCTCCTCGCCGCCGCAGGCCTGCTGCTGGCCGCCCCGCTGCTCGCCTCCGTCGGACCGGCTGCGACCGCGCAGTCCCCGCAGGCCCCGAAGGCGGACCCGGCCGCTCCGATCACCCTGTGGGCGCCGTCGCACGTGACCGCCTTCGCCTTCCGGCACCGCACCTGGACCGACCTCGGCCTGCGGGTGATCGCGCACGGCGCGCCGTTCGAGCTCTGGTCGCAACGGCCGTCGTACGACGACCAGATCCAGACCGTCTGGCACTCCGCGGCCGGCGACGTGCCCCTGCCGGCCGGATCGATGTCGGACTTCTCCGGCCTGGACCGCTTCCTGAAGATCACGATCGACCCGAAGAAGCGCGGCGAGGACACGCTGACGATGACCAGGAAGGGGTGCCTCAACGGGTACTCCGAGCGGGTCGACCCGAACGCCGACCCGCGCTCGCCGTACCCCGTCGGCTGCTGGTACAACGCCTACAGCCTCGGCTCGGTGCAGGGCATCCAGGCCGGCTGGGCGACGCCGGTCCTGAGCCAGAGCAGGCCGCTGCGGATCGGCCCCGGCGAGTACACCGTGACGGCGACCATCCGGAGCCGGTACGCGGAGATCTTCGGGATCAGCCCGGACGAGGCGACCCGCAGCCTCGCCCTCACGGTCACCGACGAGCGCGGCGGCGAGGCCGCGTCGGTGGGCCGGCACCGCGACCTGGCGAGGCCCGCGGCGCACCGGCCGACCGGCCCCGCCGGCCGCGCCGACGAGGGCGGGCCGCAGCCCGACCTGCGGTCGCTGCCCGCGTGGGGCATCTCGCTGAACAAGAAGGGCACCTACCTGCGGTTCTCCGCGACCGTGTGGAACGCCGGCGACAGCCCGCTGGTCGTCGACGGCTTCCGCCGCGACGGCGAGGACCTGATGGACGCCTACCAGTACTTCTTCGACGCCGCCGGCAACCAGACCGGCTACCAGCCGGTCGGCTCGATGGAGTGGGACCCCCGGCCGTCGCACTCGCACTGGCACTTCGAGGACTTCGCCCGCTACACGCTCCTCGACGCGGACCAGACCCAGGTCGCGAAGTCGAAGAAGGAGGCCTTCTGCCTCGCGAACACCGACTCCGTCGACCTCACCGTGCCGGCCGCCGACTGGAGGCCGGAGAACACCGACCTCTCCACCTCGTGCGGCGACTACTCGTCGCTCTCGATCCGCGAGGTGCTGGTCTCCGGATGGGGCGACACCTACTCGCAGTACCGGGCCGGGCAGTCCTTCCCGATCGCGGACCTGCCCAACGGGACCTACTACATCGCGGTGACCGCCAACCCCGAGCACAAGCTGGTCGAGTCCTCGACGGACAACAACCAGTCGCTGCGGGAGATCCGGATCAGCGGGTCGCCCCAGCACCGCAAGGTGACGGTCCCCCAGGTCGGCATCGTCCACGAGGAGGGGTACGGCGGCCAGGGCTGACCCCGGCGCTCACAGGCGCCGGCGCGCCCGCGCCAGGCCGCTGGCGTGCCGGCGCATCCCGGCCCAGGGGTCGTCCTTCGCGGCCAGCCGGCGGCCCAGGTTCGCGATGGTGACCTGCGCCGGCCGCACCCGGGACAGCTCGTCCCACGCGATCGGCGCCGAGACCGGAGCGCCCGGCCGCGCGCGCACGGCGTACGGCGGCACCACGGTCTGCCCGTAGCCGTTGCGCAAGATGTCCACGAGCACCCGGTCGCCGCGGTTGGCCTTGCGCGCCTCCAGGGTGAGCAGGTCGGGCTCACGCTCGACCAGCCGCTCGGCGACCGCCCGCGCGAACGCACGCACCTCGTCGAACCCCTCCTCCGGCCGCAGCGGCACCACCACGTGGTAGCCCCGGGAGCCGGTGGTCTTGAGGTACGTCGTGAGCCCGAGGTCCTCCAGGGCCTCGCCGGCCAGCCGAGTCGCGCGGCGGACCTTCGCCAGGTCACTCTGTTCGTCGGGGGCACTGGGGTCGAGGTCGAGGACGAGCTGGTCGGGGCGGTCCAGGTGCTCCGCCCGGCTGAGCCAGGTGTGCGGGGTGATGCACGCCTGCTGGGCGAGGTAGACCAGGCTGCGCCGGTCGTCGATCACCACCTGCCGCTGCGGGCCGTCGGCGGTCTGCACCTCGACCGTGCGCACCCAGTCCGGGAAGTGCGAGGGCACCTTCTTCTCGTAGAACGAGAACTTCCCGATGCCGTCCGGGAAGCGCTGCATGTTGATCGGCCGGTCCTTCAGGTGCGGCAGCATCCGGTCCGCGACGCCGGCGTAGTACTCCGCCAGGACGGCCTTGGTGATGCCGTCGTCCGGGAAGAGGACCTTGTCGGGCTTGCTGATCTCTACGCCTGCGACCTTCACTCCCTCACCACGTCCTTCGCCTTCTTGTCCGTCCGCAGTCCCAGGTAGCGCGGGTGGCGCAGCTGGCCCGCGGTCGTCCACTCGGTGAACGCCACCTCGACCACCAGCTCGGGCTCGGCCCAGTGCACGCCCTTGCGCGGCAGGGCGCCCTTCGTGCACGGGCTCGTGTCGCGCTCGAGCCGCGTCAGCCGCGCGTGCAGGTCGCGGAGCACCGCCTGGCTGAAGCCGGTGCCGACCTTGCCGGCGTACACGAGGTCGTCGCCGCGGTAGTAGCCGAGCAGCAGCGCACCCAGCGCCACGCGCGAGCCCTCCGGGTCGGTCCAGCCGACGACGACCAGCTCCTGGCCGGCCTCGCACTTGAACTTCAGCCAGTCCTTGGTGCGGCCCGTGGAGTACGCCGCGTCGGCCCGCTTGGCGATCAGGCCCTCCCAGCCCTTCGCGCAGATCTCGCCGAACCACTCCTCGCCGCCGTGCACGCGGTGCGGGGTGTAGCGGACCGGGTCGTCCCAGGTGAGAAGGTTCCGGAGCCGTCGCTTGCGGTCGAGCAGCGGCTCCCGGCGGACGTCCGCGCCGTCGGCGCGCAGCACGTCGAACGCGTAGAGGTAGACGGCCACCCCGCTGCGCCGCGCCTTCGCCGCGCTGCTGAGGTGGATCCGCGGCTGGAGCCGGGCGAAGCTGGTGCGCGAGCCCTCGAACGCCACCACCTCGCCGTCGACCACGAAGTCCGACGACGCCTGCTGCTCCAGCGCCTCGGCGATCTCCGGGAACGCCACGGTGACGTCGCGGCCGCTGCGCGAGTAGAGCCGGGTGCCCTGTCCCGTCCGCACCGCCAGGCAGCGCTGCCCGTCGAGCTTGCGCTCGTAGACCCAGCCGTCCTCCCAGAACCGCTCGTGGCTGAGCGTCGCCAGGGCCGGCTGCGGGATGTCGGTCACCCTCCCCCGATACCCACTCCCCGTTGAGTCGAGACGTCGGTGGCGTGCCAGTCCTGGGCGGCGACGATCGCCGCGAGTCGGACCGCGGCGCGGTCGGCCACCGGGTTCTCCCCGGCGCGCGAGGCCAGCTCGGACAGGGCGTAGAGGTCGGCGGCGCGGGCCAGGTCCAGGGCCGCCTCGGGGGCGGTGCCGCGGGCCGCGGCGTACGCCGCCAGCACGCCCTCGACGTACGCCGGCTCCCGGTCGAAGCGGAGCAGGTTGCCGAGGTCGGTGAACGGATGGCCCGCGTGCGCGAACTCCCAGTCGAGCACGCCCGTGACCGCCAGCGTGTCCGGGTCCACGAGCAGGTTCTTGGGGTTGAGGTCGCTGTGCACCAGGCAGGTGCGCGGCTCGGTGTCGAGCAGGCTGTCCGCGCGCTCGGCGAGTGGCCCCAGCGACGGCGGGAGCTCGAGGTCGTACGGCGTGACCGTCAGGTCCGCGTCGGCGAACACGCCGCGGCGCAGCATCGGCATGCCACCCAGCGTGGCGGCGACCGCGCCGAGCGACTCCCCCAGGCGCCGGAGCCGGTCGGGCGAGAGGGTCGGCAGCACCAGGTCGGCGCGTACGCCGGGCAGGTACTCGGTCACGAGCAGTCCCGGACGCTGCTCGAGGACGGCCGGCACCGGCAGCAGCCCGCGCACCAGGCGCAGGAGCGCGGCCTGGATCTCGGCCGCCTGCGGAGCATGACGGAGGCCGGCGAAGATCCGCACCACGGTGCGGTCTCCGCCGGCCTCGGCGACGAACGTCTCCCCGGACCAGCCGCCCTCGAGCGGCTGGAGCGACGCGAAGTCGCCGTCGTTCCCGGGGATCAGGGTGGTCAGCCCTTGCGCTTGGTGACCTCGTCGGTGAGGGCCGGGAGGACCGTGTGCAGGTCGCCCACCACACCGAAGTCGACGAGCTCGAAGATCGGGGCCTCCTCGTCCTTGTTGACGGCCACGATCGTCTTCGACGTCTGCATGCCGGCGCGGTGCTGGATCGCGCCGGAGATGCCGGTCGCGATGTACAGCTGCGGCGACACGGTCTTGCCGGTCTGCCCGATCTGGAAGGTGTGCGGGATCCAGCCGGAGTCGACTGCGGCGCGCGAGGCGCCGACCGCGCCGCCGATGGCGTCGGCGAGGTTCTCCACCGGCTCGAAGTTGCCGCCGGTGCCACGGCCACCGGAGACCACGATCGCGGCCTCGGTCAGCTCGGGACGTCCGGTCGCCTTCCGCGGCTGCGAGGCCACGATCTGGGCGGCCTTCGCGGCGTCGGAGACCGTCACCTCGAACTCCTCGACGGTGCCGGCACCCGCGGACTCCTCGGGGGCGGCGGAGTTCGGCTTCACGGTGATGATCGGCGTGCCGTGGATGACCTTCGCGGTGACGGTGTAGCTGCCCGCGAACACGCTCTGCGTGGTCACCGGGCCCTCTTGGACGTCGACGGCGTCGGTGATCAGGCCGGACTCCAGCTTGATCGAGAGCCGGGCGGCGACCTCCTTGCCCTCCGCGGAGGACGGGATCAGGATCGCGGCGGGCGACGTCTTCTCGGCGAGCTGCTGCAGCGCCTCCGCCTTCGGGGCCACCAGGTAGCCCTTGATCTGGCTGTCGTCGACGACGTAGACCTTCTCGGCGCCGTACGCCTTGACCTTCTCCGCGACGTCGGACGCCTGGCCGGCCGGGCCGATGAAGACGGCGGACGGCTCGCCCAGACGCTTGGCGATCGTGAGGAGCTCGTACGTCGGCTTGCGGACCGCACCCTCGGCGTGGTCGATCAGAACGAGAACTTCAGACATCAGGCAGCGCTCCTCAGATGAACTTCTTCGAGGCGAGGAACTCGGCCAGCGCCGTGGCGCCCGACCCGTCCTCGTCCTTGACGACCTCGCCGGCGGTGCGCGGCGGGCGGGCGGTGGTCTCCTCGACCGCGGTCCACGCCGCGTCCAGGCCGACCTGGCCCGCGTCGACGCCGAGGTCGCCGAGCGACCAGGTCTCCAGCGGCTTCTTCTTGGCGGCCATGATGCCCTTGAACGACGGGTAGCGGGCCTCGCCCGACTGGTCCGTGACCGACAGCACCAGCGGCATCGTCGCGCCGATCACCTCGGTCGCGGTGTCGCCGTCGCGCTTGACGCGCACCTGGTCGCCCTGGGTCTCGACCACCGACGCGAGCGTGACCTGGGGCAGGTTCAGGCGCTCGGCCAGCATCGCCGGGACGACGCTCATCGCGCCGTCCGTCGAGGACATGCCGCACAGCACCAGGTCCACCTTGCTGTCCGCGCCGGCCTTCTCGACGGCCTTCGCCAGCACCAGCGAGGTGGCGGCGGCGTCCGAGCCGGCGATCGCCTCGTCGGTGACGAGCACGCCCTCGTCGGCGCCCATCTGCAGGGCCTTGCGCACCGCGTCGACGGCCTTCTCCGGGCCGACGCAGAGGGCGGTCACCTTGGTGTCATCGCCCGCCTTCTCCTTGAGCTGCAGGGCCTGTTCGACGGCGTACTCGTCGAGCTCCGACAGGAGCCCGTCGACGCCGACGCGGTCCACGGTGTTGTCCGACTCGAACTGCCGGTCGGCAGTGGCGTCGGGGACGTACTTCACACAGACGACAATGTTCATGGTGGGTGTGGCCCCTCGGGCCCCTCCTGTGTACTCGGGTTGGTCGTGAGGCTACCGCCGGGTCACCGGCGTCGAAACTCGTGCGAGGGTCGGGTTCGTCACAGCGGCGCTGTCACGGTTGCGGCCGCGCCGGACCGGGGTCAGGGCCGGATGACCCGCTCCAGGACCCGGCCCACGACGAGGTAGGCGATGGCCGCCAGGCCCCAGTTCGCCAGCGCGTTCTTGGTGGCCGCGTCGCCGCCGTGGAACTCGAAGATGCCGTTGCCGCGCGAGAACACCTCGAGATCGAGGACGTCGGCGGCGTCGAGCACGAACTTCACCAGCGCGTTGTGCTGGTTGGCGTCCAGGGCGATCAGCAGCGCCCCCACGGCGAGGAGGAGGGCGCACACGACGGCGACCACCCAGACCACCTGCGCGACCCGGGTGCGTACGGCGCTGCTGCGGCTCATCGGCCCTCGAACCTCGCCTTGCCGGGGCCGCTCTCGACGAACGACCGCATGCCGATGCCGCGGTCCTCGGTCGCGAACAGCGCCGCGAACTGCTGCCGCTCGATCTCCAGGCCGGTCTCGAGGTCGACCTCGAGGCCGCGGTCGATGCTCTCCTTCGCGGCGCGGAGCGCGAACGCCGCGGCGCCCGCGAACTGCTGCGCCCAGGCCACCGCCTCGTCGTACACCCGGTCGGCCGGCAGGACGCGGTCGACCAGGCCGATCGCCAGCGCCTCGTCGGCCTTGACGAACCGGCCGGTGAAGATCAGGTCCTTCGCCTTGCTCGGGCCGACCAGGCGGGTCAGCCGCTGGGTGCCCCCGGCGCCCGGGATGATGCCGAGCAGCACCTCCGGCTGCCCGAGCACCGCGTCCTCCGCGGCGAACCGGACGTCCGCGCAGAGCGCGAGCTCGCAGCCGCCGCCGAGCGCGTAGCCGGTGACCGCGGCGACGACCGGCTTCGGGATCCGGGCGACGGCGCCGAACGACGACTGCAGCGCACCGGAGCGCTTGACCATGTCGGTGTACGACATGTCGGCCATCTCCTTGATGTCCGCCCCGGCGGCGAAGACGCGCTCCCCGCCGTACAGCACCACGGCCCGGACGTCGTCGCGCTCGGTGGCCTCGACGGCGGCGGCCCGGATCTCCTCCTGGACCTGCACGTTGAGCGCGTTCATCTTCGGCCGGTCCAGCCGGATCGTGCCGACGCCGTCGGCCACCTCCAGTCGCACGAACTCCCCCATGGGGCGGCCACCTCTCTGGTTGGGTCGGGTCGGTTCAACTGCCCCGACCGTATCGGGAACAATGGGGCGGGTGACCCCCGGACTCTGGCGTACCCGCGGTGAGCGTGCCCCGGTGTGGCCGGGCCGTAACTGGCCGCTGGGTGCGACCTGGTCTGAGGAGGCGACGAACTTCGCCGTGCACGCCCCGCGCGCGACCGCGGCGTTCGTCTCGCTCTTCGACGACGACGGCCACGAGGTGCAGCACCGGCTGACCGAGCAGGCGCTGGGCATCTGGCACGGCGCGATCCCCGGCGTCCGGCCCGGGACCCGCTACGGCTTCCGGGTGGACGGCCCGTGGGACCCCGCGCAGGGCCTGCGCTTCAACGAGAACAAGCTGCTGCTGGACCCGTTCGCCAAGGCGGTCGCGGGCGACCTCACCGTCGACCCCGCGATCTTCGGCTACGTCGTCGGCGAGCCGGAGCGTCGCAGCGAGCTGGACTCCGCGCCGTTCGTGCCGCTCGGCGTGGTGGTGGACGACCGGTTCGACTGGGGTGACGACCAGCCGATGCGGCACCGCTGGCGCGACAGCGTGATCTACGAGCTGCACGTCAAGGGCATGACCGCGCTGCACGACCGGGTGCCCGAGGAGCTGCGGGGCACGTACGCGGGGCTCGCGACGCCGGCCGTCATCGACTACCTCAAGGACCTCGGGGTCACCGCGGTCGAGCTGCTGCCCGTGCACCAGTTCGTGTCCGAGCCGGCGCTGCTCGAGCGCGGGCTGACGAACTACTGGGGCTACAACTCGATCGGCTACTTCGCCCCGCACAACGCCTACTCCGCCGGTGGCGACCGGGGCCAGCAGGTGACCGAGTTCAAGCAGATGGTGAAGGCGTACCACGAGGCGGGGCTCGAGGTGATCCTCGACGTGGTCTACAACCACACGGCCGAGGCGGGCGCGCTCGGGCCGACGCTGTCGTTCCGCGGGCTCGACGACCGCGGGTTCTACTGCCGGGTCGCCGGCTCCGCTGCGGGCGAGCCGTTCCAGGACACCTACTGGGACGTCACCGGCTGCGGCAACACCGTCGACGCGTCGAACCCCTTCGCGCTGCGGCTGATCCTCGACTCGCTGCGCTACTGGGTCACCGAGATGCACGTGGACGGGTTCCGGTTCGACCTGATGTCGGCGCTGACCCGGGTGCACCACCGGGTCGACATGAACAACCACCTGCTGATGGCGATCGGGCAGGACCCGGTCCTGCGGCACGTGAAGCTGATCGCCGAGCCCTGGGACGCCTCCATGGACGGCTACCGGGTGGGTGAGTTCCCGCCGCCGTGGGTGGAGTGGAACGACCAGTACCGCGACGAGATCCGGGACTTCTGGCGCAACCACTCCTCCGGGATCCGCACCGTGGCCACCAGGCTCGCCGGGTCGTCCGACCTGTACCTCGACGACGGCCGCTCGCCGTACGCCTCGATCAACTTCGTCACCGCGCACGACGGGTTCACGCTGCGCGACCTGGTGTCCTACGAGCGGAAGCACAACGAGGCCAACGGCGAGGACAACCGCGACGGCACCGACAACAACCGGTCCTGGAACCACGGCGCCGAGGGCGAGACCGGCGACGCGGCGCTGCTCGCCGTACGCCGTCGCCAGGCCGCGAACATGATGGCGACGCTCTGCCTGTCCAACGGCGTCCCGATGATCACCGCCGGCGACGAGCGCGGGCGGACCCAGCGCGGCAACAACAACGCCTACGCGCAGGACAACGAGGTGTCCTGGATCGACTGGCGCCCGGACGACGCGTGGCTGGACGTCTACGAGATCACCAAGACCGCGCTCCGGCTGCGGCGCGAGCACCCGGCGCTGCGGCAGCGGCACTGGTTCGAGGGCCGGCCGACGATGCTCGGCGGCGCCAAGGACCTGGCCTGGCTGCACCCCTCGGGGCGCGAGATGACCGGCGACGACTGGCACGACCCGCACCTGCGGGCGATCGGCATGTTCGTCTCCGGCGACCCGCTCCGCGCGCCCGGCCCGCGCGGCGAGCAGCAGGTCGACAAGTCGTTCATGATCTGGTTCAACTCCGACTGGCTGCCCCAGAAGATCACCATCCCGGAGAACGAGTGGGTGCACACCGGCGAGGTCGTGCTCTCGACCGACGCCAAGCTCCCCGTCGGCACCCCGATCAAGGCCGGCGACCGGCTCGCGATCGGCCGGCGCACCGTCGTCGTCTTCCGCCAGCTCTGACGCCGAGTCGGCGCGAATGCAGGCCGCCATGGCGCCGAGTCGGCGCGAATGCAGGGCTCACACCTGCAGTAGCGCCGACTCGGCGGCCCGTAGACCTGCAGTAGCGCCGACTCGGCGGCCCGTAGACCTGCAGTAGCGCCGAGTCGGCCTCAGGGCAGCGCGACCATGCCGAGCTCGGCCGGGGAGGCCAGGAGGTCGTTGCGCGGGATGACGCGCACCGTGTAGCCGAACGAGCCGGAGTGGTCGAGGACGTGCTCGGC
The DNA here is from genome assembly GCF_039526625.1 of Nocardioides aquiterrae. Taxonomy (NCBI): domain Bacteria; kingdom Bacillati; phylum Actinomycetota; class Actinomycetes; order Propionibacteriales; family Nocardioidaceae; genus Nocardioides; species Nocardioides aquiterrae. The sequence continues at coordinate 26,102 of NZ_BAAAJE010000019.1, read as the reverse complement.
GTCGAACCGGTGCCGGCCCCCCTCGTAGGACTCGGCCACGTGCAGCGACTCGATGCCGGTCTCCAGCAGCTCGTCGTCGCCGTTGCTGCGGCCGTAGACGAGCTGGACGTCGACGTCCTCGGGGGCGAGCGAGCCCAGCGCCACGAACGCGCGGACGCTCATCGTGTCGCCGACCTCCGGGGCGTCGCCGACGCCGCTGCTCTCGACGTGCTCGACGTGCACGTGCGGCCAGCCGGCCCGCACCTTCTTCTTCCACGCGGCGAGCTCGGCGGCACCGGCGTAGTCGGCGTTCAGGCGGTGCGCGGTGGTCGCGGCCGGCGCGTAGAGCTGGCGGACGTAGTCGCGGACCATCCGGGTCGCGAGCACCTTCGGGCCCAGCGACTTGAGCGTGTGGCGGGTCATCTCCAGCCAGCGCGTCGGCACGCCCTCGGCGTCGAGGTCGTAGAAGCGCGGCGCGACGTCGTTCTCGATGAGGTCGTAGAGAGCGGCCGCCTCGAGGTCGTCGCGGTGGTCGACGTCCTCGACGCCGTCGGCGGTCGGGATCGCCCAGCCGTTGTCGCCGTCGTACCACTCGTCCCACCAGCCGTCGAGCACCGACAGGTTGAGGCCGCCGTTGAGCGCGGCCTTCATCCCGGAGGTGCCGCACGCCTCGTACGGACGGAGCGGGTTGTTCAGCCACACGTCGCAGCCCGGGTAGAGCGGCTGCGCCATCGCGATGTCGTAGTTGGGCAGGAACACGATCCGGTGTCGGATCTCCGGGTCGTCGGAGAGCCGGACGATGTCCTGGATCAGCTTCTTGCCACCGTCGTCGGCCGGGTGCGCCTTGCCGGCGATCACCAGCTGGATCGGGCGCTCGGGGTGCAGCAGCAGGCTCTTGAGCCGCTCGGGGTCGCGCATCATCAGCGTGAGTCGCTTGTACGACGCCGCCCGGCGCGCGAAGCCGATCGTGAGGACGTCGGGGTCGAGCGCGCTGTCGATCCACGCGAGCTCGGCCGTGGCCGCCCCGCGCTTCTTCCACGAGCTGCGCAGCCGCTTGCGGGCGTCGTGGACGAGCTTGTCGCGCAGCACCCGCTTGGTGGCCCACACCTGGTCGCCGGGGACCTTGTCCACCGCGGCCCAGAACGCGTCGGTGTCGTCGGACTCGCGCTCGGCGCCCTGGCCGGCCGCGAGGTCGAACATCTCCCGCGCCACCCAGGTCGGGGCGTGCACGCCGTTGGTGATCGAGCCGATCGGCACCTCGGCCTCGTCGAAGGCCGGCCACAGCCCCTGGAACATGCCCCGGCTGACGTGGCCGTGCAGCTGGGAGACGCCGTTCGCGCGCTGCGCGAGCCGGAAGCCCATCACCGCCATGTTGAAGACCGACGTGTCGCCGCCCTCGTAGTCCTCGGTGCCGAGCTCGAGGATCCGCTCGACCGGGACGCCGGGGACCGGGCCGGCCTCGCTGAAGTACTGCTCGACGAGCGTGCGCGGGAAGCGGTCGATGCCGGCCGGCACCGGCGTGTGGGTGGTGAAGACGGTGGACGCGCGGCCGACCTCGATCGCGGTGTCCAGGTCGAGCTTCGGGCCGCCCTCGGCGACGGTCAGCTCGCGGATCCGCTCCAGGCCGAGGAAGCCGGCGTGGCCCTCGTTGGTGTGGAACACCTCGGGCGCCGGGTGGCCGGTGATCCGGCAGTACGCGCGGATCGCGCGCACGCCGCCGATGCCGAGGAGGAGCTCCTGGCGCAGCCGGTGCTCGCTGTTGCCGCCGTACAGCCGGTCGGTCACGTCCCGGTAGTGGTCGGGGTTGCCCTCGACGTCGGTGTCCAGCATCAGCAGCGGGACCCGGCCGACGCTGGCGACCCAGATCCGCGCCAGCAGGTCGGGGCCGTCGGGCAGCGCGATCGAGATCGTGGCCCGCGTGCCGTTCTCCTCGTGCAGCAGCGAGATCGGCAGCCCGTCCGGGTCGAGGACCGGGTAGGTCTCCTGCTGCCAGCCCTCGCGGGACAGCGACTGCTTGAAGTAGCCGTGCCGGTAGAGCAGGCCGACGCCGAGGATCGGGACGCCGAGGTCGCTGGCGGCCTTGAGGTGGTCGCCGGCCAGGATGCCGAGGCCGCCGGAGTACTGCGGCAGCACCGCGGTGATGCCGAACTCCGGGGAGAAGTAGGCGATCGCGCTCGGCAGGTCCTCGCCGGTGCGCTGCCGGCGCTGGTACCAGCGCTCGCCGGTGAGGTACTGCTCCAGGCTCTCCCGGGCGGACCCCAGCCGGGCGAGGAAGTCGGCGTCCGCCGCCAGCTCCTCGAGGCGGGCCCGGCCCACGGCGCCCAGCAGTTTCACCGGGTCGCGGCCGGTGGACTCCCAGCGCTCGGGGTCGACGTACTCGAAGACGTCCTGGGTCTCGGGGTGCCAGGACCAACGCAGGTTGCCGGCCAGGTCCCCGAGCGCGGAGAGCGCCGGAGGCAGAACGGGCCGGACGGTGAATCGACGAATTGCACGCACCCGACCGACGCTACCCCGAGAGGCTTGGATCGTTCAAAGAAACGAGCAACTCGGGGTTCACATAACGAACCCGGCCGTCCGGCGTTGGCCCGGGCATGACCCGCTACCGCGTCGCCGCACTGGCCTTGCTGACCGCCACCCTGGTCCCCGGCCTCACGCAGCTGCCCGCCCTCGCCACGAGCGCCACCACCGCTCCCGACACCACCACGGTCCCCCTCGGCGGCCTCGGCGACCCCGTCGCCGGCCTCACCGACCTCGACGCGCGGGGCACCGCGCTGCCCACCGCCGCCCAACGCACGGCCGCGGCCCGCCTCGGCGCCGTCGACCTGCGCTGGAACCGGTTCGGCACGCCGTCCTCGATCCTGCCCGCCGACGGCGTGCTGGCGCGGGCGACCTCGGCCGACCCCGTCACCGCGGCGCGCGCCTGGCTGCGGGACAACGCCGCCGTCTTCGGCCTCACCGCCCAGCAGGTGGACGACCTCGAGCTGGTCAACAGCCAGCGGTTCGCGCAGAGCGACGCCCGCGCGGTCCTGTTCCGCCAGAAGTTCGGCGACCTCTCCCCGGCGCTCGACAGCATGGTCACCGTCGGCGTCGCGAACGGCGAGATCGCCTACGCCTCCTCGTCCATCGCCAAGGCCCAGGGGGCGCCGCCGGCGGCGACGCTGAGCCCGGTCCAGGCGTTCGTGAAGGCGGCCGCCGACGTCGGCCGGAAGGTCGACACCGGCGACATCACCAGCAAGGTCACCGGCGGATGGACCCGGCTGACCGTCCCGGGCTTCGCCCAGCAGCAGCTGGTGCGCGAGCGGGCGCTCGCCCTGGCCGACGGCTCGGTCCGCCCGGTCTTCGAGACCAACGTGCTGGACGTCGAGAAGGGCGCGGCGTTCGCGTACACGATCATGGTCGACGGCGTCACCGGCGCGATCCTGCACCGGCAGAACCAGGTCGAGAACAACAACGACGTCTACCCGTTCCAGGGCGAGGTCACGGCGACCGAGTGCGGTCCGAAGCACGAGTTCGAGCTCACCGACGGCAACACCAAGCAGATCGACGCGGTCGCCGCGATGGCCAACTCCGCCAACGACATCGTCGTGAAGATCTTCTCGCCGAGCGGCGACCTGCTGGTGGCGGGCGACCTCGGCACCAGCCCCGAGACCGCGACGTACGCCGCGGACTCGATCCCGAAGGGCATCTACACGATGCAGGTCTGCCCGTTCGACGACCCGACGGCTCCGTTCCTGCCGCCGGGCAACTACGCGGCGAGCGTGACCACCAGCGACACGGCGGGCCCGTCCGCGGGCGACCGCGGCTTCGAGCCGAGGTGGCGCTACTTCACCGCGAACCCGACGCTCGACTACTCCCCCGACACCACGCCGAAGAACACCGTGGTGGGCTGCTGGTTCCCCGGCCCGGGCTGCACGACCCCGACCGGCCCGTTCCGCAACGTCGCGGCCCCGGGCCCCTGGGACACCCTGTCCGGGAGCGGCAACGGCTCGATGACGACGGTCGGCAACAACGCCAACACCCACGAGGCGTGGGCCAGCCCGCTGACCCCGGGCGGCACCGCCCAGGCCCCGACCTCGCCGACCCGTGAGTACACCACGGAGTTCACCGACGCCTGGAACAACTCCCAGTGCGACCCCTCCCAGCTGCACCCCGGCGGCAACGACATCGACGCGACGGTGACGAACCTGTTCGTCGCGCACAACCGGATGCACGACTTCTCCTACTACCTGGGCTTCACCGAGGAGAACTACAACCTCCAGGCCAGCAACTTCGGCCGCGGCGGCGTCGAGGGTGACCAGGAGACCGGCAACGCCCAGGCCGGCGCGCTCTCCGGCGGCACCCCGTCGTACCTGGGCCGCGACAACGCCAACCAGATCACGCTGCAGGACGGCGTGCCGGGCATCACCAACCAGTACCTCTTCCAGCCGATCGCGGGCGCCTTCTACTCCCCCTGCGTCGACGGCGCGCTCGACATGGGCATCGTCGGCCACGAGTACACCCACGCGATCAGCAACCGGATGATCGGCGGCCCGGACCAGGGCATCACGTCCTTCCAGGGCGGCGCGATGGGCGAGTCCTGGGGCGACCTGACCGCCGGCGAGTACATGTTCAGCCACGGCTACGGCAACGGCGGCAACCCCTGGGCGGTCGGCGTCTACGCCACCGGCAACAAGTCCGTGGCGATCCGCGACTACGCGATCAACCGCAACCCGCTGAACTACTCCGACATCGGCTTCGACAGCACCGGCGAAGAGGTGCACGCCGACGGCGAGATCTGGAACGGCACCAACTGGGAGGTCCGCCAGGCGCTGGTGAAGAAGTGGAACAAGAAGTTCCCCTACGGCAACAAGGCGCTCCAGCTGCGCTGCGCCCAGGCGCGTGCCAACGCGACGCCGCTGCCCGCCGCCCAGTGCCCGGGCAACCGCCGCTGGATCCAGCTCGTCTTCGACGCGTTCCTGCTCCAGCAGGGTGCGACCTCGATGCTCGACGCCCGCGACGCGATGATCGCCGCGGACCGGATGCGCTTCGGGGGCAAGGACCGGAAGGTCCTGTGGGACGCCTTCGCGCGCCGCGGGATGGGCAAGGGCGCGTCGTCGCCGAACGCCGACTCCGGCGACACGAAGCCGAGCTTCGCCTCGCCGACGTCGAAGAACGCCAAGGTCGTCTTCCGCGGCGCCCGGGCCAAGGTCTACGTCGGGCACTTCGAGGCCCGGGTGACCCCCGTGAAGCACACCCTGCGGATGACGCCGGGCCGCTACGAGATGCTCGCGGTCTCGAAGGCCCGCGGGTTCAAGCGGTTCCACATCACCGTGAAGGCGGGCCAGCACAAGGTCGTCCGGCTCCACATGCCGAAGAACCTCGCGGCCCAGCGGAACGGGGCGAAGGTCCTCGCCGCCTCCGCGGGCTCGCTGAACGCCGTGTCGCTGATCGACGGCACCGAGCGCACCGCGTGGGGCGCGGTCACGGCCGACACGGTCGACGTCTCGCACCCCTCGGTCACCGTCGACCTCGCCGGCCGGGTCCACACCGTGCGCCGGGTCCAGGTCAGCGCGATGCTCACCCCCGCCCCGGCCGACCCGAACGAGGTCCCGCTCGCGAAGGACCCCGACCCCGACTCGGGCTCCCGCTTCACCGCGCTGCGGAAGTTCGCGCTCGAGGCGTGCGTGAAGAAGTGCGGCTCGGCCAAGGCGACCTGGAAGCGGTTCTACGTGTCGCCCGGCGACGCGTTCCCGGCGGTCCGCCCGCGTCCGGTGGCCCCGAACCTGACGCTCCGCTCGTTCGCCGTACCGGCGACGCGGGCGGCGGCGATCCGGTTCGTGGCGCTGGAGAACCAGTGCACCGGGTTCGCCGGCTACGCCGGTGAGCAGGACAACGACCCGTCCGCCTCGACCGACTGCAAGTCCGGGTCGGACCGCGGCACGATCGTGCACGCCGCGGAGCTGCAGGCGTTCTGACCCGACTCACTCGGGCGCGGGGCGGTGACGGTCGTCACCGCCCCGCGCTCGTTCCGGGCCCCGACAGGGTCGCCCACCGGACACGGCGTTTCCCACCCGCACGGTCGGGTACGCGGTACGGGTCGGCGGACAGCACTTGCCGACCCCCTCCGCACGCTCGCTAGGTTGGAGATCATGGTCGGACGCATCCCCATCATGAACGTCGCGCCCTTGGTGGACCTGGGGCGGCAACCCGCCAAGGCGACCGTCGGCGAGCCGTTCCCGGTGACCGCGACGGTGTTCCGCGAGGGTCACGACAAGCTCGGCGCCGAGGTGGTCCTCATCGGGCCCGACGGGCGGCGGCGGCCGCCGGTCCGGATGACCAAGCACGCGGAGATCCCGGACCGCTACGAGGCCTGGGTGACCCCCGACACGGTGGGCGCCTGGAGCTTCGAGGTCGTGTCCTGGTCCGACCCGCTCGGGACCTGGCAGCACCACGCGGCGCTCAAGGTGCCGGCCGGCGTCGACGTCGAGCTGACGTTCACCGAGGGCGCGCTGCTCCTCGAGCGCGTGCTGGCCTCCCTCGACCCGCGCGACCCCTCGTCCGCCGACGCCGCCCAGGTCCTCCAGGGCGCGGTCGACGCCGCGCGCGACACCAGCCGTCCGCCCGAGGCCCGGCTCGCGGTGCTCGAGTCGCCCGAGGTGACCGGGATCCTGTACACCCACCCGATCCGCGAGCTGCTCACGGTCGAGGGCCCCTACCCGGCGTACGCCGACCGGCAGCTCGCGCTGTTCAGCAGCTGGTACGAGTTCTTCCCGCGCTCCGAGGGCGCGACCAAGGACCCGAAGACCGGCGCGGTCACCAGCGGCAACTTCCAGACGGCCGCGAAGCGGCTCGACGCCGTGGCTGCGATGGGCTTCGACGTGATCTACCTGCCGCCGATCCACCCGATCGGCGAGGTGAACCGCAAGGGCCCGAACAACACCCTCGACCCCGGGCCCGAGGACACCGGCTCGCCCTGGGCGATCGGCTCGAAGGACGGCGGGCACGACGCGATCCACCCCGACCTCGGCACCTTCGACGACTTCGACGCGTTCGTCGCCCGGGCCCGCGGGCTCGGCCTGGAGGTCGCCCTCGACCTCGCGCTGCAGGCCGCCCCGGACCACCCGTGGGTGACCTCCCACCCGGAGTGGTTCACGACCCGCGCCGACGGCACCATCGCGTACGCCGAGAACCCGCCGAAGAAGTACCAGGACATCTACCCGGTCAACTTCGACAACGACCCCACCGGCATCAGCCAGGAGGTGCTGCGGACCGTCCGGCTCTGGATGTCGCACGGCGTCCGGGTCTTCCGGGTCGACAACCCGCACACCAAGCCGGTCGCCTTCTGGGAGTGGCTGCTCAAGGAGGTGCGGCGCACCGACCCCGACGTCATCTTCCTGTCCGAGGCGTTCACCCGCCCGGCGATGATGCACGCCCTCGGCGCCGTCGGCTTCCACCAGAGCTACACGTACTTCACCTGGCGGACGGCCAAGTGGGAGCTCGAGGAGTACCTCCTCGAGGTCTCGCACGAGTCCGACCACCTGATGCGGCCGAACTTCTTCGTCAACACCCCGGACATCCTCCACGCCTTCCTGCAGTACGGCGGGCCGGCGGCGTTCAAGATCCGCGCCGCCATCGCCGCCACCGGGTCGCCGAGCTGGGGCGTGTACGCCGGCTACGAGCTGTTCGAGCACGTCGCCGTCCGGCCCGGCAGCGAGGAGTACCTCGACTCGGAGAAGTACCAGATCCGGGTCCGCGACTGGGACGCCGCCGACCGCGAGGGCCGCACGCTCGCGCCGTACCTCACCCGGCTGAACGAGATCCGTCGCGCGCACCCGGCCCTGCAGCTGCTCCGCAACGTCTCCGTCCACTGGAGCGACGACGAGAACATCCTGGTGTTCTCGAAGCGGCACACCCTGCCCGACGGGCAGAGCGACGTGGTGATCGTGGTCGTGAACGTCGACCCGCACGCGGCTCGGGAGACGACGGTGCACCTGGACATGGAGGCCCTCGGGCTCACCGAGCACGAGTCGTTCCTCGTCCACGACGAGATCACCGGCGCCGACTGGAACTGGACCGCCCACAACTACGTGCGGCTCGACCCGTTCCACGAACCGGCGCACATCCTCAGCGTGAGGAGGGCCCGGTGACGATCGAGCCCCTCAACCGCACACCCGACTGGTTCAAAACCGCGGTCTTCTACGAGGTCCTGGTCCGGGCGTTCCGCGACTCCAACGCCGACGGCACCGGCGACTTCCGGGGCCTGGTTGAGAAGCTGGACTACCTGGAGTGGCTGGGTGTCGACTGCCTCTGGATCCCGCCGTTCTTCCCCAGCCCGCTGCGCGACGACGGGTACGACGTCGCCGACTACACCGGCGTCCACCCGGACATCGGCACCATCGAGGACTTCCGCTACTTCCTCGGCGAGGCCCACAAGCGCGGCATCCGGGTGATCATCGACTTCGTCATGAACCACACCAGCGACCAGCACCTGTGGTTCCAGGAGTCGCGGTCGAACCCCGACGGTCCGTACGGCGACTTCTACGTCTGGTCCGACACCGACGAGCTCTACCAGGACGCCCGCATCATCTTCGTCGACACCGAGCCGTCGAACTGGACCTGGGACCCGGTGCGCCAGCAGTACTTCTGGCACCGCTTCTTCTCCCACCAGCCCGACCTGAACTTCGACAACCCGCGGGTGCACGAGGCGATCCTGGACGCGATCCGCTTCTGGCTCGACATGGGCATGGACGGCTTCCGCCTCGACGCCGTGCCCTACCTCTACGAGCGTCCCGGCACCAACGGCGAGAACCTCCCCGAGACCCACGACTTTCTCAAGAGGGTCCGCAAGGTCGTCGACGACGAGTACCCCGGCCGGGTGCTGCTGTGCGAGGCCAACCAGTGGCCCGAGGACGTCGTCGAGTACTTCGGCGACTTCGAGGGCGGCGGCGACGAGTGCCACATGGCGTTCCACTTCCCGGTGATGCCGCGCATCTTCATGGCCGTGCGCCGCGAGTCGCGGTTCCCCATCTCGGAGATCCTCGAGCAGACGCCGCCGATCCCGGACCGCTGCCAGTGGGGCATCTTCCTGCGCAACCACGACGAGCTGACGCTCGAGATGGTCACCGACGAGGACCGCGACTACATGTGGGGCGAGTACGCCAAGGACCCCCGCATGAAGGCGAACATCGGCATCCGCCGCCGGCTCGCCCCCCTGCTCGACAACGACATGAACCAGATGGAGCTCTTCAACGCGCTCCTCCTGTCGCTGCCGGGCTCGCCGGTCCTCTACTACGGCGACGAGATCGGGATGGGCGACAACATCTGGCTGGGTGACCGCGACGGCGTCCGCACGCCGATGCAGTGGACCGCGGACCGCAACGCCGGCTTCTCCTCGGCGACCCCCGGCAAGCTCGACCGGCCGGTCATCCAGGACCCGGTCTTCGGGTACCAGTCGGTCAACGTGGAGGCCCAGCTGGAGAACTCCTCGTCGCTCCTGCACTGGATGCGCCGGATGATCCACGCCCGCCGCAACCACCCGGCGTTCGGTCTCGGCACGTTCCAGGACCTCGGCGGGTCCAACCCGTCGGTGCTGTCCTACGTCCGCGAGCACGTCGGGGAGGACGGACGCGAGGACCTGATCCTCTGCGTGAACAACCTGTCGCGGTTCCCGCAGCCGGTCGAGCTCGACCTGCGCCGGTTCGAGGGCCGCCGGCCGGTCGAGCTGCTCGGCGGGGTGCCGTTCCCGGAGATCGGCGAGCTGCCCTACCTGCTGACCCTGGCCGGGTACGGCTTCTACTGGTTCCGGCTGACGCCGCAGGAGACAACCGAAGAGGGGCTACTGCTGTGATCCCAGAGCCAGACGTGTTCCACCGCTACCTGGGGCGGACCCGGTGGTTCGGCGGCAAGGGCCGCCCGTTCCAGATCTCCGACGTGCGGCGGATCGGCGAGGTGCCGACGTCGCGAGAGTCGAGCCCGGTGGTCGTCATCGACCTGGTGGAGGTCGCCTACGGCGACAGCGAGGGCGGCACCGAGGTCTACCAGGTGCCGATGTCGTTCTACACCGATCCCGAGACCCGGCTCGACCACGCGTTCATCGGCTGGTGGGAGGACCCCACCCACGGCTGGGTGCACGCGTACGACGCCCTGCACGACCGGGAGGCGATGGACTGCTGGCTCGCCGCGTTCGACCGCGCGGCCCGCGAGCCGGGCGGCAACCTCAGCGACGAGAGCGGCCTCCGCTTCCACCGGCTGCCCGGCCACGACCTCGACCTCGAGGCGCACTCCACGCTGTTCTCCGGCGAGCAGTCGAACTCCTCGGTCGCCTACGGCGAGGACTCGCTGATGAAGGTGTTCCGCAAGATCACCCCGGGCGTCAACCCGGACATCAGCGTCCACGAGGTGCTGACCCGCACCGGCTCGGAGCACATCGCGGCGCTCTACGGCTGGCTGGACTGGGTCGACGGCGACCCCGAGAGCGGCGCCGACGAGGGCTCGGGCACGATCCTGCAGCTGGCCATGCTCCAGCAGTTCCTGCGGACCGCCAGCGACGGGTGGGACCTGGCCCTGGCCAGTGCCCGCAACCTGTTCGCCGAGGGGGACCTGCACGCCTACGAGGCCGGCGGCGACTTCGCGGCCGAGGCCGAGCGGCTCGGCGTCGCGCTGCGCGACGTCCACGGCGTGCTCGCCGAAAACTTCCCTGTCGAGCGGCTGGACGCCGCGGCCGTGCGCGCGCTCGCGGACGGCATGGACGCCCGCCTGGACGCCGCCCTCGAGGTCGTGCCCGAGCTGGCCCCGCACGCCGGGACGCTGCGCGCGGCGTACGACCGCCTCCGGAGGCTGGACGACGTGGCCGTGCAGCAGATCCACGGCGACCTGCACCTCGGCCAGACGCTGCGCACCAGCCTGGGCTGGAAGATCGTCGACTTCGAGGGCGAGCCGGCCAAGCCGCTGGCCGAGCGGCTCAAGCCGGACTCCCCCTGGCGCGACGTCGCCGGGATGCTGCGCTCCTTCGACTACGTCCCGCACGTGGTGGAGCGGCAGTTCGCGGAGGACCAGCCCGAGGGCGCCGAGCAGCGCGCCTACCGGGCCGAGGAGTGGGCCCACCGCAACCGCAACCACTTCCTGACGGCGTACGCCGACGGCGCGCTCGACGAGGACCAGCGGGTCCTCCTCGACGCCTACGTCGCCGACAAGGCCGTGTACGAGACCGTCTACGAGACCCGCAACCGTCCGACCTGGGTGGCGATCCCGCTCGAGGCCGTGGCGAGGATCGGAGCCTGAGCATGAGCACCCCGAAGCTGCTGAAGGTCGACCCCGCCGAGCTGACCCAGGTGGTGCGCGGCGAGCACGGCAACCCGCACGGCGTGCTCGGTCCGCACCCGTACGACGGCGGCGTGACCGTGCGCGTGCTGAAGCCGCTGGCGTCGCGGGTCGTCGTGCGGTGGGAGGGCGGCGAGACCGAGCTCACCCACGAGCACGAGGGCATCTGGGCCGGCGTGATCCCGCTGCCGGACGTGCCCGACTACCGCGTCGCGGTCAGCTACGGGCCGGACGAGCACGTCATCGACGACCCCTACCGCTTCCTGCCCACGCTCGGCGAGATGGACCTGCACCTGATCAACGAGGGCCGGCACGAGCGGCTCTGGGACGTGCTGGGCGCGCGCCTGCACCACTACCCCGGCGCGCTGGAGCCGGTCACCGGCACGTCGTTCGCGGTCTGGGCGCCCAACGCCCGCGCGGTCCGGATCAAGGCGGACTTCAACAGCTGGGACGGACGCGAGCACCCGATGCGCCAGCTGGGCTCGTCCGGCGTGTGGGAGCTGTTCGTGCCGGGCGTCGGCAGCGGGACGTCGTACAAGTACGTGATCCTCGGGCCGGACGGCCAGTGGCGCGAGAAGGCCGACCCGATGGCGTCCTGGGCCGAGAAGCCCGCCGACACCGCCTCGCGGGTGTTCGAGTCGTCGTACGCGTGGGGCGACGACGCGTGGCTCGCCGAGCGCGCGACCAAGCAGCCGGCCAACGAGCCGATGAGCGTGTACGAGATGCACCTCGGGTCGTGGAAGAAGCACCACGACGGGCGGTACTGGTCGTGGGAGGAGCTCGCCGACGAGCTCCCGTCGTACGTCGCCGACCTCGGCTACACGCACGTGGAGCTGATGCCCGTCATGCAGCACCCGTTCGGCGGCTCGTGGGGCTACCACGTCACGTCGTACTTCGCGCCGGACGCGCGGTTCGGCGACCCCGACGGCTTCCGGCTGCTGGTCGACCGGCTGCACCAGGCGGGGGTCGGCGTGATCCTGGACTGGGTGCCCGGCCACTTCGCCACCGACGAGTGGGCGCTGGCCCGGTTCGACGGCACGCCGCTGTACGAGGACCCCAACCCGCAGCGCGGCTGGCACAAGGAGTGGGGCTCCCACATCTTCAACTTCGGCCGGCGCGAGGTGCGGAACTTCCTGTACGCCAACGCGCTCTACTGGCTCGAGGAGTTCCACGCCGACGGGCTGCGCGTCGACGGCGTGGCCTCGATGCTCTACCTCGACTACGCCCGCGAGGAGGGCGAGTGGTCGCCGAACATCCACGGCGGCCACGAGAACCTCGAGGCGGTGCAGTTCCTCCAGGAGATGAACGCGACCGTCTACAAGCGGGTTCCCGGGGTCACCACGATCGCCGAGGAGTCGACGTCGTGGCCGGGCGTCACCCGGTCGACCGACTCCGACGGGCTGGGCTTCGGCTTCAAGTGGAACATGGGCTGGATGCACGACTCGCTCGGCTACCTGGCGCGCGAGCCCGTGCACCGCGCGTACCACCACGGCGAGATGACGTTCTCGCTGGTGTACGCGTGGTCGGAGAACTACGTGCTGCCGCTCAGCCACGACGAGGTCGTGCACGGCAAGGGCTCGCTGCTGCGCAAGATGCCCGGCGACCGCTGGCAGCAGCTCGCCAACCTGCGCGCCTACCTGGCCTTCATGTGGGCGCACCCGGGCAAGCAGCTGACGTTCATGGGCATCGAGTTCGGCCAGGAGTCGGAGTGGGCGGAGTCCCGCGAGCTCGACTGGTGGCTGCTCGACCACCCCGAGCACCGGGGCGTGCAGTCGCTGGTGCGCGACCTGAACGCGGCGTACGTCGCCTCCCCCGCGCTGTGGTCGCGCGACAACGACCCGGGCGGCTTCCAGTGGGTCGACGCGAACGACGCGGGGCGCAACGTGTTCTCCTGGATCCGGCGCGGCCGCGACGGCGACCCCGACGTGGTGTGCGTCGCGAACTTCGCGTCCGTGCCGCACGACGACTACCGGCTCGGCCTGCCCGAGAGCGGCGAGTGGGACGAGGTCGTGAACACCGACGCCGAGGCCTACAGCGGCTCCGGCGTGGGGAACTTCGGCACGGTCACCGCGGTCGACGGCGAGTGGTCGGGGCAGCCCGCCCACGCGACGATCGTGGTGCCGCCGCTGGCGACGGTGTGGTTCCGGAAGCGTGGCTAGTCTTTCCCCGTGACCGAGCCGAACACGATCGTGACCACCGTCGCGGACGGGATCGCCCGGATCACCTGGTCGCCGGACCAACCGGTCGACGTCGTCCGGCACGAGGTCGCGGCCGCCCTGGTCGACCACGCCCGGGTCGAGGCCCTGGTCGACCCCGACGACGAAGCGGCGCAGCGGACCGCGACCTGGTCGGGCCTGCGCCGCGAGGGCGTGATGCGGGGCGTCACCGTGGGCGGCAAGCCGGTGGACCGGATCGTGTATGCGCGGCTGGCGACCGACACACCGGTCCACGAACCGGAGGGCTTCCGCGCGCTGCTCAACTCGTTCCTGCCGCGCAAGCGGGCGATCAGCCAGCTGCTGATGCGCTCCACGGACTCCCGGGTGCTGCTGTGCCAGCTCACCTACAAGCAGGACTGGGACCTGCCCGGCGGCGTGGTCGAGGTCGGCGAGTCGCCGCAGGTCGCCGTGGCCCGGGAGGTCGAGGAGGAGCTCGGGCTGACCGTCCCCGTCGGCCGGCTGCTGCTCACCGACTGGCTGCCGCCGTGGAGCGGCTGGGACGACGCGCTCTGCCTGGTGTTCGACGGCGGCGTCCACGACCCGTCCCTGCTCGACTCGGTGGTCCGGCAGACCCGCGAGATCCGGACCGCGGAGTTCTGCACCCCGGAGCAGGTCCTCGAGCGGTGCGCCGACTTCACCGCCCGCCGGATCGCCGCGGCGCTCGCCAACCTCGACGACGACGGCCCGACCTACACCGAGTCCGGCTACGCCTGACGCGACCACACCCGGCTGTAACGCGGTGTTACGACCACTGTGAACCCGTTGCAGCGGGTTCCCAGTGGTCCCGACACCGCGTTACAAGCGTCGGCGACCTTAAGTTTGACCAGTCGTGCAACGATGATTACATGATTACCGAGGAACAACGGGAGCGCGTGACGGGCTGGTTCGCCGGCCGGCTCCCGGCGGACTGGCAGCCCGCCGACGTCACCGTCGACCGCGAGGAGATCACGGTCGTGCTCACCACGACGGACGTCGAGCCGCAGGGCTCCGACGCCGCCACGGCCGAGGCGCGGGCGGGCCGCGCGTCGGCGTTCCGCGAGGAGACCCGCGAACGGCGGATGGAGATCGCCCAGGAGGCGCAGCACCGGTTCGAGCGGAAGGTGTCCTGGGGGCTCGCCGTCGGCGACCACCGCGAGCTCTGGACGCACGTCTCGGCACCGGTCATGACCCGGCTCCGCCAGCCGCAGCGGCTGGTGCTCGACACCCTGGTCGACGCGGGCGTCGCCCGGTCACGGTCCGACGCGCTGGCCTGGTGCGTCCGGCTGGTCGGCCAGCACGAGGGTGACTGGCTCGCCGAGCTCCGGCAGGCCATGAACGCCGTCGCCGACGTCCGCGCGAAGGGCCCCGCGGCCTGAGTCCCGCATCGCCACGAGCACGCCGGCGACCAGCATCAGGCCGCCGGCGAGCTCGGCGGCGTTCGGCCGCTCGCCCAGCAGCAGCCAGGCCGAGGCCATCGCCACGACCGGGGCCAGCAGCACCCACGGCACCACGGACGACGACGGGTTGCGCGACAGCAGCGTGTTGAACACGCCGTACCCCACGAGCGAGGCGAGCCCGGCCGTGTAGAGCGTCGACACCGCGGCCTGCCACGAGAACGACGTCAGCGCGGCACCGACCACCGAGGGCCCGTCGACGAGCAGCGACAGCGCGAGCAGCGGCACGGGGACCACGACCGCCGACCACACCGTCAGCGAGAGGCCGCCGCGCACGCCGGACGCCCGGCTCACGACGTTCCCGATCCCCCACGACAGCGCGGCCAGCAGGCAGAGCGCCACCGCCCCCGCCGGGACGTGCCCGCCGCGGCCGACCGCCACGACCGCCAGGCCCGCGCAGCCGAGCAGCACGCCGGCGACCTGGGGCACGGTCGGGACCTCCCGCAGCACGCCCGCGGCGATCAGCACCGTGAAGATCACCTGCGCCTGGAGGACCAGCGCGGCCAGGCCGGGCGGCAGGCCCGCGTGCATCGAGACGTACAGGAAGCCGAACTGGCCCAGGGACATGAACAGTCCGACGGCGGCGACCACCCGCCACGGCGCGTCCGGCCGGCGTACCAGGAGCACCGCGGGGAAGACGACGGCCGCGAAGCGGATCGCCGCGAACAGCAGCGGTGGAACGTCGTGCATCCCCCAGTCGATCACCACGAAGTTGAGCCCCCAGATCGAGGCGACCAGGGCGGCGAGGAGGGAGTCACGGCGGCTCACCGGACCAGCCTGCCCGTCCGGATCATGAAGCACCAGCGAACGATCATGCAACGTTCGATGTAGCATCCCTGCATGATCGACCTCGCCGCGCTGGCCAGCCTGCGCGCCGTCGACACCCACGGCTCGGTCGTGGCGGCCGCCGAGGCGCTGGGGTTCACGCCGAGCGCGGTGTCCCAGCAGGTCAAGCGGCTGGAGCGGCAGACCGGCGTGCCTCTGCTGGAGCGGGT
Source organism: Nocardioides aquiterrae (assembly GCF_039526625.1). Classification (NCBI taxonomy): domain Bacteria; kingdom Bacillati; phylum Actinomycetota; class Actinomycetes; order Propionibacteriales; family Nocardioidaceae; genus Nocardioides; species Nocardioides aquiterrae. The sequence goes on along the minus strand of NZ_BAAAJE010000019.1, from coordinate 10,181 downwards.
CGGCCGGGGCGTGATCCTCACCGACCACGGCCGGCACCTCGTCGACGCCGGGGGCCGGCTGCTGGCCGACCTCGAGGAGGTCGAGTCGACGCTGCACCGCCGCGCCGGCGCGGTCGCCGGGCGGCTGCGGGTCACGGCGTTCTCGACGGCGATGCGCGGCCTGGTCGCCCCGGTGGTCCGGCGGCTGCGCGACGCCCACCCCGAGCTGATCCTGTCGCTCACCGAGCGCGAACCCTGGGACACGGTCGACCTGGTCTCCTCGGGGCAGACCGACCTCGGCGTCGTGCACCGCTGGGGCGACCTCCCGATCACCATCCCCGACCACCTCGCGAGCACCGTGGTCGCGCACGACGTCGCGGACGTCATCATGCGCCGCGACCACCCGCTGGCCGACCGCCCCGCGCTGACGCCGCGCGACCTCGTCGACGACGACTGGATCGCCACCCCCGAGGGCACCATCTGCCGCCAGTGGCTGACCCGGATGTACGCCGGGACCGGGCGCCTCCCCCGCATCGCCCACACCTCGGTGGAGTTCGACTCCCACCTCGCGCTGGTGCGGGCCGGGCTCGGCATCGCGCTGGTGCCCCGGCTCGGCCGGCAGCCGCTCGGCGACGAGCTGGTCGGCGTACCCGCCGACGATCCCGCGCCGACCCGCGAGGTGATCGCGGTGCACCGCCGGAGCATGGCGGACTCACCCGCGGTGTGTGCGGTCCTGGGGGCCCTCGCCGGGTCGTCCGCCTGAGGGTGGCGCATACACGCGCGAGAGGCGGACGACCCGATCAGAAGAGGGCGGACGCGAGGTTCTGCCGGCCCCGCAGCACCCGCGGGTCGTCGTTGCCGACCGCGGCGAACAGCCCGAGCAGGTGCTCGCGTGCCCGGTCGCGGTCGTCGCCGGAGGTACGCCGGACCAGCTCGACCAGCCGGTTGAACGCGTCCTCCACGTGGCCGCCGAGCATGTCGAGGTCGGCGACCATGGTCTGCGCGTCGACGTCGTCGGGGTTCGCCGCGGCCGCCTCACGGGCCGCGCCGAGGTCGACGCCGGCCGTGCGCTGGAGCACCTTGGCCATCGCCAGCCCGGCGGCGGCCTCGGCGTCGGCCGGGTTGGCGTCGACGAGCTTCTGGTACTCCGCGACCGCGCGGTCGATGTCGCCCTCGCCCAGCGCGTCCTGGGCGGCGGCGTACCGCGGGTCGACCGCGGGCTCGCCGTCCTCACCCTCGGCCGCGACGTGGCGCGGCTGATGGCGGCCCGCGACGCCGTTCGCGGTCAGCTGCTGCATCACCTGGGTGAGCTGGGCCCGCAGCTGGTCGAGCGGCAGCACGTCCTGGAACAGCGGCGCCGGCCGGCCGTCGAGCACGGCCACGACCAGCGGGATCGACGGGATCTGCATGGCCTGCGCGATCTGCGGGACCTGGTCGATGTCGACCAGGCCGACGAGGAACCGGCCCTCGAACTCCCCGGACAGGATCTCGAGGTCGCGCGCGAGGTCGGCGCTCTCGGGCATCCGGGTCGGCGAGTAGAAGACGAGGAACACCGGGGCGGTCGTGGACGCCTCGACGGTCGACTGGAAGTTCTGCTCGGTGACGACGACGGCGTACGACGAGCCCGCCGGCGTACCCTCGGGTGCGCCCGCGGGCGTGGCGCCCGCGAACCCGGAGAGGTCGACGGCACCGGGACGGGAGAACGGCTGCTGGCTCATACGACCAATCCTAGGGAGATCAGGCCAGCCCCAGCGCCACGGCCTCCTCGCGCAGCTCCTCGCGGACGCTCGGGTGGGCGGCGTGCTCGATCAGCTGGCGGGCCTGCTCGCGCTGGTCCTGCCCGGCGATCTCCGCCATCCCCTGCTCGGTGACGACCGCGCTCATCTGGAACGACGTCACCGGCTCGTCCACGAGCGGGACGATCGTCGAGCAGTCCGCCTTGGGGTGCCACGACCGCAGCGCGATGAAGGCCTGCCCCTCGAGGCTGTGCATGGCCCCCACGATGAAGTCGGTCTGGCCGCCGAACCCGGAGTGGATCCGGGCGTTGATCCGCGACGCGTTCGCCTGGCCGAAGAGGTCGACCTGCAGCGCGGTGTTCACGCTGACCATCCGCTGGTTCTGGGCGATCCGGGCCGGGCTGTTCGTCACCTCGGTACGCCGCATCTCGACCCGGTCGTTGCCATCGACCCACTCGAGCAGCTCCGGGGAGCCGAAGAGGAACGACGCGGTGATCGGCACCGTCCGGTCCAGCGCCCCGACCTTCTCCAGCGCCAGCACGCTGTCGGAGAACATCTCGGTCCAGACCCGCAGGCCCGCGCGGCCCGTCAGGCCGTGCAGGGTCGCGTCGGGTACGGCGCCGATGCCGGCCTGCAGGGTCGACCCGTCGCTCACCCGGTGGGCCACGAGGGCGCCGATCCGGGCGGCCTCCTCGTCGACCGGGCCGGCGGGCGCCGCGGGCAGCGGGGCGTCCGCCTCCACGAGCAGGTCGACGAGGCCGACGTCGAGGAGCGCGTCGCCGTACGTCCACGGCATGTGGTCGTTGACCTGGGCGATCACGACGCCGCCGCGCCGCTTGACGGCCTCGACGGCGGCGGGCAGCACGTTGACCTCGACGCCGAGCGACACCTTGCCGTCGCGCGGGCGGGTCGTGTGCAGCACGACCACGTCCGGCGGCAACTGCCGGCCGAACAGCGTGGGCACCATCGACAGCCGGGACGGCACGTAGCTGAGCCGACGGCTGTGCCGCTGCCCCGGCCCGACGAACGACGTCTCCATCGTGACGCCCTCGCGGTCCGGCAGGCCGCGCTGCCCGTTGAGCGCCCAGAGTCGATAGGTGTCCAGCTCCTCGTCGAGGAGCTTCAGGACGTGCCAGGGCGTCGCATGGTTGCCCGTGACGACGACGCGGGGGTTGTCCGGCAGGCCGGTGAGGGCGCGAGCGAGGTCCACAGCCTGATTCCACCAGAGCCCGCACGCCCGGTCATGGGCCGGAAGTCCCCCCGCCCATGACCTTGAGCACGACCGTGCTCCCCGCCACGACCGGCGTGCCGAGCGCGGGCTCGACGTCGAGGAGGCTGCCCGGCGCCAGGTCCGCGACGTCCCCGTTCGGGTCCGGCTCGACGGTCTCGAGCCGCACTCCCAGCCCGGCGGCCTCGATCGCCGCGGTGAGGTCGCGCACCGTCCTCGGGTCGGCTCCCCAGGCGGGGGTCCAGCCCCCGGCCACCGCGAGCGGCACCGTGGTGACGCCCTCGGGCAGCTGCCGGCGCGACCCCAGGATCTGCTCCTCGTCGCCGTCGCCCTGGTCGGCGATGGTCACCTCGAAGACCGCCCGTCCGCCCTCACTGCTGACCGCCAGCGACGAGACCTCGGCGACGACCGCCGGGTCGGCCGGGTTCGCGCAGTCGTAGATCGCACCGGAGTCGACGTAGACCGTGTCCTCGACCGGCTCGCCGCACTGCGTCTCACCCGTCGTCCACCAGTCCGGCACGGCGACCACCGCGCCGTCGTACCCCACCCACCGGGAGCCCGCGGGCGGCTCCTGCCACCACTCGCCGCGATCGTCGGAGCACGCGGCGATCGGGACCAGCAGGGCGACGAGCCAGAGCCTCATGCCGGCATGGACGGGCTCAGAAGCGCGCGGGTTCCCGGTACTCGCCCCACTCGGCGCGCAGCGCGTCGCAGATCTCGCCCAGCGTGGCCTCGGCGCGGCAGGCGTCCAGCATGGGCTCGAGGAGGTTCTCGCCGGCCCGAGCGGCCTCGACCATCCGGTCCAGCGTGGCCCGGACCGACGCCTCGTCGCGGGCCTGGCGGCGCGCGCCGAGCGCGCGGACCTGCTCGACCTCGACCTCGTGCGAGACTCGCAGGATCTCCAGGTCGTGCGTGACCGACTCCTCGTGGCAGTTCACGCCGACGATCCGCTTCTCGCGCTTCTCCAGCGCGACCTGGTACTGGAAGGCCGCCTCCGCGATCTCGGACATGAACCAGCCCTCCTCGATGCCGCGCAGCAGGCCGCGGGTCACCAGCCACTCGCCGTTGCGGACCGCCTCCGCGATCTGCTCGGGCTGCTCGGAGGTGAGCGTGGAGCCGCCCATCGCCAGGATCTTGTCGAAGATCGCGGTGGCCTCGGCCTCGAGCCGGTCGGTGAGCGCCTCGACGTACCAGGAGCCGCCGAGCGGGTCGGCGACGTTGACGACGCCGGTCTCCTCCATGATCACCTGCTGGGTGCGCAGCGCGATCTCGGCGGCCTGCTCGGACGGCAGCGCGAGGGTCTCGTCGAGGGCGTTGGTGTGCAGCGAGTTGGTGCCGCCGAGCACGGCGGACAGCGCCTCGATGCCGGTGCGCACCACGTTGTTGTAGGGCTGCTGCGCGGTCAGCGAGACACCCGCGGTCTGGGTGTGGAAGCGCAGCCACTGCGCCTTCTCGGTCTGCGCGCCGTAGACGTCGCGCATCCAGCGCGCCCAGATCCGGCGGGCGGCGCGGAACTTCGCGATCTCCTCGAAGAAGTCGACGTGCGCGTCGAAGAAGAACGACAGTCCGGGCGCGAAGACGTCGACGTCCAGGCCGCGCGAGAGCCCGAGCTCGACGTACCCGAAGCCGTCGGCGAGCGTGAACGCCAGCTCCTGCGCGGCCGTCGAGCCGGCCTCGCGGATGTGGTAGCCGGAGACCGAGAGCGGCTTGTACGCCGGGATGTTCGCGGCGCAGTACTCCATCAGGTCGCCGATCAGCTTCAGGTGCGGCTCGGGCGCGAAGAGCCACTCCTTCTGCGCGATGTACTCCTTGAAGATGTCGGTCTGCAGGGTGCCGTTGAGCGTCCGCGTGTCGACGCCGGCACGCTCCGCGGCCACGAGCATCATGCAGAAGACCGGGACGGCCGGGCCGCTGATCGTCATCGACGTGGTGACGTCGCCGAGATCGATGCCGTCGAAGAGCACCTCCATGTCGGCGACGGAGTCGATCGCGACGCCGCAGTGGCCGACCTCGCCGAGCGACTTCGGGTCGTCCGAGTCACGGCCCATCAGGGTCGGCATGTCGAACGCGACGCTGAGCCCACCCCCACCGCGGCCGAGGATCATCCGGTAGCGCTCGTTGGTCTGCTGGGCGTTGCCGAAGCCGGCGAACTGCCGGATCGTCCAGGTGCGGCCGCGGTAGCCGGTCGGGTACAGGCCGCGGGTGAACGGGAACTCGCCGGGCCACTCGGAGTCGTCGGTGCCGTAGGCCGGCTCGACGTCGAGCCCGCTCAGCGTGGTGAAGTCGGCCTCCCGGACGCGCGACTTCTCGTAGCGGGACTGCCAGCGGTCACGTGCGCTCTCGCTCATGCCGAAATAGTAGGACGTCCAACTAAATCGTCCAACTGCGGCCCGGGCCGGCGGCTCAGAAGTCTCCGGCCGCCTTGCGCACCGGTCGCAGCAGCTCGGAGAGGCGGGCCAGGTCGTCGTCGCCGAGCGCCCCGAGCGCGAACTCCGCGTCGACCAGGTCCTGGGTGGCCCGCTCGACGAGCTCCCGGCCCGCCTCGGTGATCTCGGCCAGCACCGCCCGGCCGTCCTCGGGATGCGCCCGCCGCACCACGAGGCCGGCCGTCTCGAGCCGCCGGACGATCGAGGTGACCGAGGTCGGATGGACCTGCAGCCGCTCCCCCATCTTCCCCAGCGGCAGCGAGCCGCGCGAGGAGAACACCAGCAGCACCAGCGCCTCGTAGCGCGCGAAGGTGAGGCCGTGCGGCTTCAGGATCGCGTCGAGGCGGCCGATCACCAGCTGCTGCACCCGCATCAGCGAGGTGACGGCGTGCATGGCCGGGACGCGGTCCCAGCGGGTGCCCCATTGACGCGCGGCCTCGTCGATGGGATCGAAGGGCAAGGTCACGCCAGGAGGCTAGTCGCCGCGTCCCCCAGCCGGCTCGCGCCGTCCATGCGGGCGGCCCTAGTGGAACTGGCGCCCCCGCAGGCCCGCGCGCTGGACGACCCGCTGGATCGCGAGATCGCGCTGGTACGGGTGCGCGACGTACCGGACGTCCCGGATCCCCTGCTCCTGCGCGGCGGACTCGAAGCAGAAGTGGCCGAAGCCGAGGATCCGCCCGTGCAGCGGACGGCGCACGGTGATGTCGAGGATGCGGCTCAGCGGCATGGTCGCCAGGCTCTGGCCCAGCACCCCGTGCACGCGGAAGACCCGCATGTTCGTGATCACGAACCGGTCGCGGTGGGCGGCGACCGCGAGCCACAGCGCGTGCCCGAGCACGCCGAACGCGAGCAGGATCGGCAGCCAGGCGACGTCCACCGGCGTCACCCCGCTCAGCAGGAGCAGGCCGAAGCCCACCAGGCCCTCGAGGACCGGGCGCACGTACGCCGCCCAGTGGTGCCGCACCTCGTCGACGATCACCTCACCCTCGTCGCGGAGCAGGTGCTTCGCGATGCGCGGGTCGACCCAGAGACCGAGCGCCATCGGCCTACTCGACCTCGCGGATGAACGTGATCACCGCGTCGAAGAAGGACCCGGTCATCTGGGCGCCGCTGGCGCCGGCCCGGTGCGCGGACTGCGCGAGCCCGTGGGGGTCGGTGACCATCCAGAACAGGCCGAAGACGACGAGCAGCGCGATCACTGCTTTCTTCATGGGGAAGCTCCATCCGCAGACACCCGGAGTCAGGACATGGATCGACCCGATGTCTACCCGACCGGGTGAGCGACGGCCACCGGACACGCCGGTCTAGACCGGATCGGCGGCAGACCGGGCCCGTCGGCCGGGCCCGGACGCGACCGTCAGAGGTCTTCCAGGAGCACGTCCGCCGCCGCGTACGGGTCGCTCGTGCCCGCCACCACGGCCGCGGCGAGGTCGTCCAGCTCGGACCGGCCGTGGACGTCGCCCCACCGGGACCGCAGCGCGGTCACCGCGATCGCCTCGATCTCGTCCCGAGCCCGTCGGGTACGGCGGCGCTCGAGCTCGCCGCTCGACTCCATCCAGGCCCGGTGCTTGTCGAGCTCGGCGGCGACCTCCCCGAGGCCCTCGCCCTTCTGCGCGACCGTCATCACGATCGGCGGCTTCCACGCACCCTCGGTGCGCTCGGCGAGCGCGAGCATCGAGCGCAGGTCGCGCCGCACCTGCTCGGCGCCGTCCCGGTCGGCCTTGTTCACGACGTACAGGTCGCCGATCTCGAGGATGCCGGCCTTCGCGGCCTGGATCCCGTCGCCCATGCCCGGCGCGAGCAGCACCATCGTGGTGTCGGCGAGGCCGGCGATCTCCACCTCGCTCTGCCCGACGCCGACGGTCTCGATCAGGATCACGTCGCAGCCGGCGGCGTCCAGCACCCGCAGCGCCTGCGGCGTCGTCCACGCCAGGCCGCCGAGGTGGCCGCGCGACGCCATCGACCTGATGTAGACCTCCCGGTCCAGGGCGTGGTCCTGCATCCGGACCCGGTCACCGAGCAGCGCACCGCCGGAGAACGGCGACGACGGGTCGACCGCGAGGACGCCGACCCGCTTGCCGTTGCGGCGCAGCTCGGTCACCAGGGCGCTCGTCGACGTCGACTTGCCGACGCCGGGCGAGCCGGTGATGCCGATGACCTGCGCGTTGCCGGTGTGCGGCGCCAGGGCCGCCATCACCTCCCGCAGCAGCGGGGACTCGTCCTCGACGAGCGAGATCAGTCGAGCGACGGCCCGGGCCTCGCCGGCGCGGGCGCGCTCGACGAGGTCACCGACATCGGCATCCCCGCGCCTCCCCCGGCCTGCTACGCGACGCCCATCACGCACGCTGGCTTCGTTGTCGTCAGTCGCAGGCATACCCGAGCCGCCTCCCTCCTCCGCCTTGCCAGCGCACGCGCTGGACGCCGCTCGCGACGGCCCTGGGAGACGCGGGGATGCCGCGCTCAGCCCTTCGGGACACGCACGATCAGGGCGTCGCCCTGGCCACCGCCGCCGCACAGCGCGGCGGCACCCACGCCGCCACCGCGGCGCTTGAGCTCGAGCGCGAGGTGGAGCACGATCCGGGCGCCGGACATCCCGACCGGGTGGCCCAGCGCGATCGCCCCGCCGTTCACGTTCACCTTGGCGTTGTCGAGGCCCAGCTCGCGCGCCGAGGAGATGCCGACGGCCGCGAACGCCTCGTTGAACTCGACCAGGTCGAGGTCGGTCGGGGCGATGCCCTCCTTCGCGCAGGCCTTCGCGGTCGCGGCGGCCGGCTGCAGCTGGAGGGTGGAGTCGGGGCCGGCGACCTGGCCGTGCGCGCCGATCTCGGCGAGCCACTCCAGGCCGAGCTCCTCGGCCTTGGCCTTGCTCATCACGACCACCGCGGCGGCGCCGTCGGAGATCTGCGAGGAGGAGCCGGCGGTGATGGTGCCCTCCTTGGAGAACGCCGGGCGGAGCTTGCCGAGCGAGTCCGCGGTGGTGTCGCCGCGCACGCCCTCGTCGGTCGCGAACTGGATCGGGTCGCCCTTGCGCTGCGGGATCTCGACGGGGACGACCTCCTCGTCGAAGATGCCGTTCTTCCAGGCGACGGCGGCCTTCTGGTGCGACTGCGCGGCGAACTCGTCCTGCTCCTCGCGGGTCAGGTTCGCGGCCGCGGCGTTGCACTCCTCGGTGAGCAGGCCCATCGCCTGCTGGGTGGCCTGGTCGTAGAGCGCGTCGTAGGCCATCGAGTCGACGAGCTTCACGTCGCCGAACTTGATGCCCTCGCGCGACTTCGGCAGGAAGTGCGGGGCGTTGGTCATCGACTCCATGCCACCGGCGACCACCACGTCGACCTCGCCCGCGCGGATCAGCTGGTCGGCGAGCGCGATCGCGTTGATGCCGGACAGGCACACCTTGTTGATGGTGATCGACGGCACGTTCATCGGGATCCCGCCCGCGATCGCCGCCGTCCGCGCGGGGTTCTGGCCGGCGCCGGCCAGGATCACCTGGCCCATCACCACGTAGTCGACCTGGTCGCCCGAGACGCCCGCCTTCTCGAGGGCGCCCTTGATCGCCACGCCGCCCAGCTGCGCGGCGGAGAAGTCCTTGAGGCTGCCGGACAGGCGGCCGATCGGGGTGCGCGCCCCCGCGACGATGACGGACGGACCGGACATGGTGCCTCCAGAGAACTCGTGAGTGCTTCTGGCGCCGACCCTACCCACGGGTTCCGGGCCCGGCGAGGGTGGAACACGTCACACCCGCTCGCGGCCCTCCGGTCGCCGTACGACGATGTGCGCCATGAGCTCGCACCTGTTCACCGCCATCGACCACGTCGGCATCGCCGTCCCGGACCTGGACGCCGCGATCGCCTTCTACGAGCAGACCTACGGGATGCGCCTGGCGCACCAGGAGGTCAACGAGGAGCAGGGCGTCCGAGAGGCGATGATGGCCGTCGGCGACTCCGGGTCGCACATCCAGCTGCTGGCCCCGCTGAACGAGCAGTCGACGATCGCCAAGTTCCTGGACACCAAGGGTCCCGGCATCCAGCAGATGGCCTACCGGGTCACCGACATCGACGCCGTCAGCGCCACCCTCCGGGAGCGCGGCGTCCGGCTGCTGTACGACGAGCCGAAGCGCGGTACGTCGGAGTCGCGCGTGAACTTCATCCACCCCAAGGACGCCGGTGGGGTGCTCGTCGAGCTCGTCGAGCCGGCGGCGCCGTCAGATCACGCAGATAGGTAGGTCACACCGGGGTGTCAGCCACGGTTACCGATGGGTAATGTCCCCGCCAAAGCCCCGACCCTGAACACAGGAGCCGACGTGCAGCACATCCTCGACGCGATCATGGCCAGCCAGGAAGACGAGCAGAGCGCGGCCACCGGAGACTTCGCGAACCTGGAGATCCCCGACCACTACCGTGCGGCCACGGTCCACAAGGACGAGGTCGACATGTTCGAGGGGATGTCGACCAAGGAGAAGGATCCCCGCAAGTCGTTGCACGTCGAGGACGTGGCGCTGCCCGAGCTGGGGCCGGGTGAGGCGCTGGTGGCGGTGATGGCCTCGGCGATCAACTACAACACCGTGTGGACTTCGATCTTCGAGCCGGTCTCGACCTTCGGGTTCCTGGAGCGCTACGGCCGGCTTTCGCCGCTGACCAAGCGGCACGACCTGCCCTACCACGTGGTCGGGTCGGACCTGGCCGGCGTGGTGCTGCGCACCGGGCCCGGGGTGACCAAGTGGCAGCCCGGCACCGAGGTGGTCGCGCACTGCCTGTCGGTGGAGCTGGAGGAGCCCGACGGGCACGACGACACGATGCTGGACCCGCAGCAGCG
>NZ_BAAAJE010000018.1:0-132172 GCF_039526625.1 Nocardioides aquiterrae | reverse complement strand
GTGCTCATCACGGCACGCTCACATCACCCACACATCCAGCAGAAGAGCCGAAGTTTCGGCCGACAAGTTCAGGTTTCCCCGGTTGACCGGGGAAACCGACACTCGCCCCACCGGCCGCCCCAACCTCAGGCGATCGGGCTGGGGCGGGTCTTCGAGGCGCTCGCAGGAGTCGGTACGCACCGGACCGTGGTCACCACCAGACGCGATAACCGGTAGGAAGGTTGCGCCCGTCGGCAAGTAGCCTTCTCGCCATGATCACCCGGATGTCGAGCCTGTTCGTGCGGACCCTGCGGGAGGACCCCGCGGACGCCGAGGTGCCGTCGCACCGGCTCCTGGTCCGGGCCGGCTACATCCGCCGCGCCGCACCCGGCATCTACACCTGGCTGCCGCTGGGCCTGCGGGTGCTGCGCAAGATCGAGAACATCATCCGCGAGGAGATGGACGCGATCGGCGCGCAGGAGCTCAGCTTCCCCGCGCTGCTGCCGCGCGAGCCCTACGAGGCGACCAACCGGTGGACCGAGTACGGCGACAACATCTTCCGCCTCCAGGACCGCAAGGGCGCCGACTACCTGCTCGGCCCCACGCACGAGGAGATGTTCACGCTGGTGGTGAAGGACCTCTACTCGTCGTACAAGGACCTGCCGCTGAGCCTGTACCAGATCCAGACCAAGTACCGCGACGAGGCGCGGCCCCGCGCCGGCCTCCTGCGCGGGCGCGAGTTCGTGATGAAGGACTCCTACTCCTTCGACGTCGACGACGCCGGCCTCGAGATCAGCTACCAGAAGCACCGCGACGCCTACATCCGGATCTTCGACCGGCTGGGCTTCGAGTACGTCATCGTGTCGGCGATGTCGGGCGCCATGGGCGGCTCCATGTCGGAGGAGTTCCTCGCCCGCGCCGACAACGGCGAGGACACCTACGTCCGGTGCACCGCCTGCGACTTCGCCGCCAACGTCGAGGCCGTGCGGGTCCCGGCGCCCAGCCCGGTGCCGTACGACGACGCGCCCGCCGCGCACGCGGAGCAGACGCCGGACACGCCCACGATCGAGACGCTGGTCGACCACCTCAACCAGGCGTTCCCGCGCGACGACCGCCCCTGGGTGGCCTCCGACACGCTCAAGAACGTCCTGGTGATGCTGCACCACCCCGACGGCACCCGCGAGCCCCTCGCGATCGGCGTGCCCGGCGACCGCGAGGTCGACCTCAAGCGCCTCGACGCGCAGGTCTACCCGGCCGAGATCGAGGCCTTCGACGAGGCCGAGTTCAAGAAGCACCCGAGCCTGACCAAGGGCTACATCGGCCCCGGGGTGCTCGGCGAGAAGAACGAGTCCGGCATCCGCTACCTGGTCGACCCCCGCGTGGTCGAGGGGACCCGCTGGGTCACCGGAGCCGACATCCCGGGCAGCCACGTGCTCGACCTGGTCGCGGGCCGCGACTTCACCCCCGACGGGACCATCGAGGCCGCGGAGGTGCGCGCCGGCGACCCGTGCCCCAACGGCGACGGCGTCCTCGAGACCGCCCGCGGGATCGAGATGGGCCACATCTTCGCGCTGGGACGCAAGTTCGCCGACGCCCTCGGCCTGCAGGTGCTCGACGAGAACGGCAAGCTGGTCACCGTGACCATGGGCTCCTACGGGATCGGGGCCTCCCGCGCGGTCGCCGCGATCGCGGAGAACACCCACGACGAGCTCGGCCTGTGCTGGCCGCGCGAGGTCGCGCCCGCCGACGTCCACCTGGTCGCCACCGGCAAGGACGAGCACGTGTACGCCGCCGCCGAGCGGGTCGCCCACGAGCTCGACAAGCAGGGGATCGAGGTCATCTACGACGACCGCGCGAAGGTCAGCCCCGGCGTGAAGTTCAAGGACGCCGAGCTGATCGGTGTCCCGACCATCGTCGTGGTCGGCAAGGGCCTCGCCGACGGGACGATCGAGGTCAAGGACCGGCGCACCGGCGAGCGGCAGGACGTGCCCGCCGACCACGTCGTCGACCACGTGGTCCGACTCGTCCGAGCATGACGGTCCGGGCGGTCATCTTCGACTGGGGCGGCACGCTCACCCGCTGGCACGACATCGACTTCCACGCGGAGTCGCTGGCGCTCGCCCAGGCGGTCGTCGACGCCGACCACGAGGTGCACGTCTCCCAGGCGCGCCTGCACGCCGCCAACCAGGCGATCTGGGGGCGATCGCGCGACCACCAGCAGAGCGCGACCGTCGCCGACCTCTTCGCCGAGGCGGGGCTCGACCACGACCCCGGCCTGCTCACGGCGTACTACGAGTTCTGGGAGCCGCACACCCAAACCGACCCCGACGTCGGGCCGCTGTGGGAGGAGCTGCGCGCGGCGGGGATCAAGGTCGGCGTGCTCTCGAACACGATCTGGCCGCGGGCCTGGCACGAGGGCTTCTTCCGGCGCGACGGCGTGCTCGACCTGATCGACGGCGACGTGTACACGAGCGAGATCCCCTGGACGAAGCCGTCGCCGCACGCGTTCCGGGCCGCCCTGGACGCCGTCGGCGTCGACCACCCGGCCGCCTGCGTCTACGTGGGCGACCGGCTCTTCGACGACGTGTACGGCGCGCAGGGCGCCGGTCTGCGTGCGATCCACGTCCCGCACAGCCGGATCCCGGCCGAGCAGGTGGGGCACACGGAGGGCGATCCGGACGCCGTCGTGGAGCGCCTCAGCGAGATCGCGGACGTGGTGCGCGGCTGGGTCTGAGCGGGCGCAATCTGCACGTTTCTGCAATGCAGAAACGTGAGGAGTCGAAGTGGTCGCGCCTGGACGGGGCCTGTTGCATTCTTTTGCAAGAGCGGTCGTCCCGCCAGTCCCCCCACATCCCGGCGGGATCCGCTCACCGGCCTCAGTCCAGGCCTCAGCGGTCCGCGTACTCGTCTGCCCCGGGGAACGTCTCGGGAGTTCCCCGGAGGACGAGTTCGCGGACCGCTGTCTCGTTCAGGGCCTCGATCGCCCAGCGGCGACGGTCGTCGACGGTGTTCGCCACCAGGTAGGCGTAGGTGGCCGCGCAGGACCGCTCCAGGTCCAGGCCGGCCCGCTCGACCTGGGCCGGCGTCTCCAGCGGTCGCGGCACCTCGTACGCCGCCTCCGCGGCGACCGGCTCGGCCCCCAGGTCGGTGATCTCCCGCACCAGGTGGTCGCGACGCGCCCGGTGCGCGGCGTACGCCGCCGAGAGCGTGTCGAAGAGCTTCGGGGTCGCACTGCGCGACGTGCGCCCGCCGAGCACGCCGAACAGGTAGACGGCCGCGTGCTCCGCGGCGAGCGTGGTCTGGAGCGCGTCGGTCTCGGTCATGCCAGCCTCTGGCTCACGGCGGCGGACATGGACGCCAGCAGCCGGGCGAGGGCGCCGCTCGCGGCCGCGAGGGCGGCGCGTTCGAGCTGCTTCTGGAGCCGCTTCTCGGCGCCGGCCAGGCCGCCCGGTGCGGACTTCAGCGGCACCGTCCCGGTGGCCGGGGTGCCGTCGAGGGCCTCGATGTGGGTGCGGTGCAGGGCCGCCAGGTCCTGGTCACCGTTCGCCTCGGCGACCCGCTGGGCCAGCGCCAGCTGCCGCAGCACCCGGTCGACCAGGGCGACGTCCGGGTCGGTTGTCGGCGTGGCGAGCGGGGTCGGCCGGGAGCCGTCGTCGCAGCCCGTGACGGCGACCGCCCCGGCCGTCGCGAGAGCGAGCGCCGAGCGGCGGTGGAGGCGTGGACCGACGGACACGGCGCCGACCCTATCCGCTGGTCCTCCAGCCGCTATCGTGGTCGATCAACAACAGCACAAGGAGGTCGCCCACCCGTGAGCAGCGCCAACCAGGACGCCACCAGGGAACGGATCGAGGCCGAGCTCGATGACCCCCTGCGTGCCCTGGGCCTCGACATCGAGGCCGTCGAGATCACCCCGGCCGGCAAGCGCCGGATCCTGCGGGTCGCCGTCGACAAGGACGGCGGCGTCACGCTGGACGAGGTCGCCGAGGCGACCCGCGAGGTGAACCGCGTCCTCGACGGGTCGGACGTGATGGGCGAGCAGCCCTACACGCTCGAGGTCACCTCCCGGGGAGTCGACCGGCCGCTGACCCTGCCGCGCCACTGGCGGCGCAACGCCGGCCGGCTCGCGAAGGTCACGCTCGCGGACGGGAAGTCCGTGACCGGCCGGATCGGCGAGTCGACCGACGACCAGGTCACGCTGGACGTCGACGGCCGCCCTCAGCAGGTCGCGTACGCCGACGTGAAGAAGGCGCTGGTGCAGGTGGAGTTCAACCGCCGTGCCGTTGAGGCCGGAGACGAGGAGGAGGCCTGATGGACATCGACATGAGCATCCTGCGGATGCTGGAGCGGGAGAAGGAGATCTCCTTCGACGTCCTCGTGGAGGCCATCGAGCAGGCGCTGCTGACGGCGTACCACAAGACCCCGGGCGCCCAGGACAAGGCCCGCGTCGAGCTGGACCGCAAGACCGGCCACGTCACCGTGCTGGCGGCGGAGCTCGACGACGAGGGCAACACCGTCGGCGAGTACGACGACACGCCCGAGGGGTTCGGCCGGATCGCGGCGACGACCGCGAAGCAGATCATGCTGCAGCGGCTGCGCGACGCCGAGGACGACATCCGGTTCGGCGAGTTCTCCGGCAAGGAGGGCGACATCATCTCGGGGATCATCCAGCAGGGCCGGAACCCCGACGACGTGATGGTCGACCTCGGCAAGCTCGAGGCGCTGCTGCCGGCCGGCGAGCGGGTCCCGGGGGAGCGGTACGAGCACGGCACCCGGATCAAGTGCCTGGTGGTGTCGGTCCGCAAGGGCATGCGCGGCCCCCAGGTCACGCTGTCGCGGTCACACCCGAACCTGGTCAAGAAGCTCTTCGCGCTCGAGGTGCCCGAGATCGCCGACGGGACCGTCGAGATCGCGGCGATCGCCCGCGAGGCCGGCCACCGGACCAAGATCGCGGTGAAGTCGGCCGCGCCGGGCGTGAACGCCAAGGGCGCCTGCATCGGGCCGATGGGTCAGCGGGTGCGCAACGTGATGTCCGAGCTGCACGGCGAGAAGATCGACATCGTCGACTGGTCCGACGACCCCGCCGAACTGGTCGCGCACGCGCTGTCGCCGGCCCGGGTCACCTCGGTCGAGATCGTCGACGCCGACGCGAAGTCGGCGCGGGTCGTCGTCCCGGACTTCCAGCTGTCGCTCGCCATCGGCAAGGAGGGCCAGAACGCCCGCCTGGCCGCCCGGCTGACCGGCTGGCGCATCGACATCCGGTCCGATGATGAGCAGGCCAGCGGCGCGTGAGGAACGAACGCGGCGCGTGGGGGCCTGCCAGATTGAGCAAGCGACGCGACCGAGGCACGAGGTCGCGCGAGCGCGTCGAAATCCGGTGACGTGACCGCCGACCCCGGCCGAAGGCCTCGCCCGGTTCGAAATCGGGGGCACTGTCGCGGTAAGGTTGCTGTCAGTGGCGCGTGAACACAGCTCTTCTGCATGCCCCGGACCTGTCCGGACCTGCGTCGGGTGTCGGGCACGGGCCGCGAAGGCTGAGTTGTTGCGGGTGACCGTCGGCTCGGACGCGCACGGCCACCCGGCCGTCGTACCCGATCCGTTGGGCACCGCACCCGGCCGTGGGGCGCACGTGCACCCGACGACCGAGTGCTACGACCTCGCGGTGCGCCGGAAGGCGTTCGGCCGGGCCCTTCGGGTCACGACCGGGCTCTCCAGCGCACCGGTGGGGGACTACCTCGACACAGCCAGCCCGACCAACCGTTGACCGACAGAAACTGGAGCAGCAGCTCATGAGCACTCGATGAGTACTTCGCGATGAGCGTGCACACCCCACTAACGGTCTGAATCACCCCCCAGCACAGAACTGGACCCGGGTCTCAGGCCAGAAGGAGAAGCGTGGCTAAGACCCGAGTTCACGAACTCGCCAAGGAGTTCGGTGTCGAGAGCAAGTTCGTTCTCGAGAAGTTCAAGGAGATGGGAGAGTTCGTCAAGTCGGCGAGCTCGACCGTCGAGCTCCCCGCGGAGATGCGGTTCCGCAAGGAGTACGGCGACAAGCTGAAGGCCGAGCAGGCCGCTCCCGCCCCGCAGGCGGCTGAGCAGCCCGCGCCGGCCAAGAAGGCGCCGGCGAAGAAGGCGGCCCCGGAGCCCGAGGCCCCGGCCGCCGCCGTCGAGGCGCCCGCGGAGGCTCCGGTGGAGACCCCTGCCGAGGCTCCCGCCGAGGCGCCGGCCAAGAAGGCCGCGCCGAAGCCCGGTCCCAAGCCGGGCCCGAAGGCCGACGAGCCGCCGGCCCCCGAGCCGCCGGCCGAGCCCGAGGCCCCCGCCGCCGAGGCGCCCGTCGCACCGGCCCCGAAGGCGCCGTCCCCGGCGCCGCGTCCGGTGGGTCGTCCCGGCGCCCCGCGCCCGGGCAACAACCCGTTCGCGTCCAGCCAGGGCATGGGCCGTCGGCCCGCTCCCGGCGGCGAGCGTCCCGCTCCGGCCACCCCGGGCGGCGACAACCGTCCGCCGCGTCCGCCGGCTGCCGGCGGTCGTCCGGGCATGCCGCGCCCGAACCCCGCGATGATGCCCAAGTCCCCGGCCGCGTTCGGCCAGGGTCCGGGCGGTCGTCCCGGTGCCCCGGCGCGCGGTGGCGCTCCCGGTCGCGGTGGCGCTCCCGGTCGTGGTGGCGCCCCGGGTCGCGGTGGTGCCCCGGGCGGTGCTCCGGGCCGTCCCGGCGGCTTCGGCCCCAGCGGTGGCGGTCGCCCCGGTGGCGGTCGTCCCGGCCAGCGTGGCCAGACCCAGGGTGCCTTCGGTCGCCCCGGTGGCCCGTCGCGTCGTGGTCGCAAGTCGAAGCGGGCGCGTCGCCAGGAGTTCGAGGCCATGGAGGCCCCGACCATCGGCGGCGTCCGCGTCCGCAAGGGCAACGGCGAGACCGTCCGGCTGCCCCGTGGCGCGTCGCTGACCGACTTCGCGGAGAAGATCGGCGTCGACGCGGCGTCGCTCGTGCAGATGCTGTTCAGCCTGGGCGAGATGGTCACCGCGACGGAGTCCGTCAACGACGAGACCCTCGAGCTGCTCGGTGAGGAGCTCAACTACGTCGTCCAGGTCGTGTCCCCGGAGGACGAGGACCGCGAGCTGCTCGAGTCGTTCGACATCGAGTTCGGCGACGACGAGGACACCGACGAGGCGGACCTGGTGGCTCGACCGCCGGTCGTCACCGTCATGGGTCACGTCGACCACGGAAAGACCAAGCTCCTCGACGCGCTGCGGAGTGCGAACGTCGTCGCGGGCGAGGCCGGCGGCATCACCCAGCACATCGGTGCGTACCAGGTGCACACCGAGGTCGACGGCGACGACCGCAGGATCACCTTCATCGACACCCCGGGTCACGAGGCGTTCACCGCCATGCGTGCCCGCGGTTCGCAGTCGTCGGACATCGCGGTCCTCGTGGTCGCGGCGGACGACGGCGTGATGCCGCAGACCGTCGAGGCGCTCAACCACGCCAAGGCGGCCGGCGTCCCGATCGTGGTCGCGGTCAACAAGATCGACAAGCCGGAGGCGGACCCGACCAAGGTCCGCGGCCAGCTGACCGAGTACGGGCTGGTCCCCGAGGAGTACGGCGGCGACACGATGTTCGTCGACGTCTCCGCGAAGTCCGAGCTCAACCTCGACAAGCTGCTCGAGGCGATCGTGCTGACGGCCGACGCGTCGCTGGACCTGCGTGCAGACGCCGGTCGGGAGGCGCAGGGCCTGGTCATCGAGGCGCACCTGGACCGCGGTCGCGGCCCGGTCGCCACGGTGCTGGTCCAGCGCGGCACGCTGCACGTCGGCGACTCGATCGTCGCCGGTCCGGCCCACGGCCGTGTCCGCGCGATGCTCGACGAGTACGGCAACGAGCTGAGCGAGGCCGGTCCGTCGCGTCCGGCGATGGTGCTCGGTCTGTCCGCCGTCCCCGGCGCGGGCCAGAACTTCATCGTGGTCGAGGACGACCGGATGGCGCGCCAGATCGCCGAGAAGCGCGAGGCGCGCGAGCGGGCGGCCATGCAGGCCAAGCGCCGCGTCCGCCGTACCCTCGAGGACTTCATGGCCTCCATGGAGAAGGGCGAGAGCCAGGAGCTCAACCTCATCCTCAAGGGCGACGTGTCCGGTTCGGTCGAGGCCCTGGAGGACGCGCTGGCGAAGATCGACGTCGGCGACGAGGTCAGCCTGCGGGTCATCGACCGCGGTGTCGGTGCGATCACCGAGACCAACGTCGACCTGGCGGCCGCGTCCGACGCGATCATCATCGGCTTCAACGTCCGCCCGCAGGGCAAGGCGACGGAGCTGGCCGACCGCGAGGGCGTGGAGATCCGGTACTACACGGTGATCTACCAGGCCATCGAGGAGATCGAGGCCGCGCTCAAGGGCATGCTCAAGCCGGAGTTCGAGGAGTCGACCCTCGGCCAGGCGGAGATCCGCGCGATCTTCCGCTCGTCGAAGCTCGGCAACATCGCCGGCTGCATGGTCACCAGCGGTGTCATCCGCCGCAACGCCAAGGTGCGGGTCATCCGCGACGGCGCCGTGGTGGCCGAGAACCTCGACCTCGCGTCGCTGCGGCGCGAGAAGGACGACGTGTCCGAGGTCCGCGAGGGCTTCGAGTGCGGTCTGGTCCTGCGCAACTTCCAGGACATCAAGGAAGGCGACGTCGTCGAGGCGTTCGAGATGCGCGAGATCCCGCGCAGCTGATCCATCCCGAGTCGGCGCAGTCTCAGCCTGAGACTGCGCCGACTCGGCGTTTTGAGAGAGTAGGAAGCATGAGCAACCCTCGCGTCCGGAAGATCGCCGACCGCATCCAGGTGATCGTCGCGGAGATGCTGGAGCGTCGGATCAAGGACCCACGGCTCGGGTTCGTGACGGTGACCGACGTCCGGGTCACCGGCGACACCCAGCAGGCCACGGTCTTCTACACGGTCCTCGGCGAGGAGGAGGAGGCCCGCACCGCCTCGGCGGCCGCGCTGGAGTCGGCGAAGGGCCTGATCCGGTCCGAGGTCGCCAAGCAGCTCGGCATGCGGCACGCGCCGTCGCTCACGTTCATCCACGACGCGCTGCCCGAGAGCGCGCGGCACCTCGACGAGGTGCTCGCCCGCGCGAAGGCGCGGGACGAGGCGCTGGCCGCCGAGCGCGGCGAGGCGTACGCCGGCGAGCCGGACCCGTACAAGAAGCCCCGCGAGGCCGAGGACGACCTCGACGAGGACGAGTGACCGACGGGCTCGTCGTCGTCGACAAACCCGGCGGCATGACGTCGCACGACGTCGTGTCCCGGGTGCGCCGGCTGGCCGGCACCCGGAAGGTCGGGCACGCCGGCACGCTGGACCCGATGGCGACCGGGGTGCTGGTGCTCGGCGTCAACCGCGCCACCCGCCTGCTCGGCCACCTGATGCTGACCGAGAAGCGGTACGACGCGACGATCCGGCTCGGGGTCGCCACCACGACCGACGACGCCGACGGCGAGGTGCTCGCGACCGCCTCGACCGCGGGGCTGGACGAGGCCACGATCCGCGCCGCGGCCGCCGAGTTCGTCGGCGACCTGATGCAGGTCCCGACGGCCGTGTCGGCGATCAAGGTGGACGGCAAGCGCGCCTACCAGCGGGTCCGCGAGGGCGAGGACGTCGAGCTGGCGGCGCGGCCGGTCACCGTGCACGAGCTGGTGGTGACCGACGTCCGGGTCTCCGACAGCACCGAGCTGGACGTCTCGGTGCGCTGCTCCAGCGGCACCTACATCCGCGCGATCGCGCGCGACCTCGGCGCCCGGCTGGGCGTCGGCGGACACCTGACCGCGCTGCGGCGTACCGCCGTCGGGCCGTACGACCTCGGGGTCGCGCACACCCTCGACGAGCTGGCGGAGAACTTCGTGCTGCTGCCGATCGCGGACGCCGCCCGCGCGGCGTTCCCGGCCCTCGACCTCGACGAGGGGCACGCGACCGACGTCCGGTACGGCCGGGCCCTCGACCTGGAGCTGGCCGGGCTGACCGCGGTGTTCGCGCCGGACGGGCAGTTCCTCGCGCTCTACGAGCCCCGCGACGGCGTGGCGCGGGCGGTCGCCGTCTTCACCGGGTGATCCCTCTCGGTAGTCTTCCCGGCGTGCAGATCTGGCGAAGCCTCGACGAGGTCCCGGCGGGGCTCGGACCGACCGCCGTCGTGATCGGCAACTTCGACGGGGTGCACCTCGGGCACCGGCACGTCGTCTCGCGCGCGCGGGAGGTCGCCGACGCGCGCGGGCTGATCGTCGTGGCCGTCACCTTCGACCCGCACCCGATGGCGGTGCTGCGGCCCGAGCACGCGCCCACCACGCTCACGTCGGTCGACGAGCGCGCCGCGCTGCTCGGCGACTGCGGCGCGGACGCCGTGCTGGCGATGCCGTTCGACCGCGGCGTGGCCGCGTGGACGCCGGAGGAGTTCGTGGAGCGGGTCCTGGTCGACGCGCTGCACGCGGCTGTGGTGGTCGTCGGCGCGAACTTCCGGTTCGGCAACAAGGCGGCGGGCGACGTCGCCACGCTGCGCGAGACGGGGGCGCGGTTCGGCTTCGAGGCCGAGGGGATCGCGCTGGACGGCGGCCCGCAGGTCTGGTCCTCGACGTACGTCCGGATGAGCCTGGCCGCGGGTGACGTCGCCGGCGCCGCCGAGGCGCTCGGCCGGCCGTACTCCGTGCGCGGCAAGGTCGTCCGCGGTGACCAGCGGGGCCGCGAGCTCGGGTACCCGACCGCCAACGTGCCGACCACCGACCTCACCGCGGTCCCGCCGGACGGCGTGTACGCCGGGTGGCTGCGCCGGGTCGACACCGGCGAGCGGCTCCCGGCGGCGATCAGCGTCGGCACGAACCCGACGTTCCACGGCGTCCGGGAGCGCCGGGTGGAGAGCTACGTGCTCGACCGCACCGACCTCGAGCTGTACGGCGTCGAGGTCGAGGTGAGCTTCGTCGAGCGGCTCCGCGGCATGGTCGCGTTCTCCTCGGTCGAGGAGCTGATCGAGCAGATGAAGGACGACGTCGACCGCGCGCGCGAGCTGCTCACGTGACTCGCGACGAGACCCTCGCGGCCGCCGACGACTGGTTCCTCCACCACGGCCTGTCCTACTTCGTGCCCGAGCGGCGCGCCGACGTGCGCAGCGCGCTGCGGCTACGGCGGACCGTGCCGCTCGTCGTGGTCGTGGCGCTGCTGGCGGCCGGCGCGGGCGTCGCGCTGGCGTGGGCCACCGGCGAGTTCAGCGCGGCGCCCGCCACGCTGGTCCTGCTGGGCGTGCTGGCGGTGCTCTGGTACGCCCTGACCGCGCTGCACGCGCGGCAGATCGTCACCTGGAGCCTGGGCCGGACGCTCGGCAGCCTCCGGCGGGTGCTGCCGATGACCACCCGCGCGCTGCCGCTGCTGCTGCTCGCGATCACGTTCCTCTTCGTCAACACCGAGGTCTGGCAGGTGGCGTCCAACCTGTCGATCGCCTCGCTGTGGCTGGTGGTCGCGCTGTTCTCGGCCCTGGCGGTCGGCTTCCTGCTGGTCCGCCTGCCCGAGGAGGTCGACCGCGCCGACGACGCGGTCGACGACGCGCTGCTGCTGCGCGCCTGCCGGGGCACTCCGCTGGAGGAGCCCTGCCGCGAGCTGCTCGAGGACCCCGCGACCGACCCGGCGGCGTACGCGGAGGTCACCGGCTACGAGCGGTGGAACCTGATCCTCGTGCTGATGATCGTGCAGACCGTCCAGGTGCTGCTGCTCTCGCTGACCGTCTTCGTGTTCCTCATGCTGTTCGGCTCGATCATCATGACCGATCCGGTGCTCGGGACCTGGCAGACCGACCCCCCGTTCGCGACCTCGCGGGCGCTCGTGCAGGTCTCGGTGTTCCTCTCCTCGTTCTCCGGCCTCTACCTGATGGTGTCGACGGTGACCGACGAGGACTACCGCGCGCAGTTCTTCGGCGGTGTCACCCGGGAGCTGGAGCGGGCGGTCGGCATGCGCGCGGTGTACCTCGCGCTGCGCAACCGCTGACCGGCTGCAACTTCCGGAGCGGTAGCCGCGTCTCCGGTGCGTGCCGGGACGGACCCGGCAGCCCCGAGGCACCCAGGAGCCCACCCATGCGCATCCCCGTCACCCGTCTCGCCCTGCTCGCCACCGCGCTGGCCGCACCGCTGCTGGCCACCGGCCCGGCGGACGCCCGGCTCGCGGCGGGTGGCACCGACGTCGACCCGCCCACGCTCGAGCGCGGCCCGGACCGCACGGACGCCCACCTCGAGGGACAGCGGCTCGTGCACGGCGACCTCTCCGTGCGGATCCCGGGCCGCCGGGCCGTGCTCGTCGGGTACGGCGTGGAGAACCACGTCGTCGGGACCCGCATCGACGGCGGGTGGGTCACGATCCGCGTCGACTCCGACGGCCGCCGGCACCGGATCGCGACCGGGCCCTCGCCGTACACGATGACGTACGGCGAGGACGGCCGCGTGGTCGCCACCTCCCGGTTCGACGGCATCACCAACCGGGTCGTCGTGCGGTCCACCGCCGACGGCTCGCAGGTCGCGCGCCGGACGTTCCGTGACTCCTCGTCGGTGCTGGCCCTGGACAGCTCGCGGGTCGTCCTCGGAGGCTGGGAGCCGGCCCGGACGCGCAGCTGGACGCTCGCCACCGGCCGGCTGCGCACGATCGCCGACCAGGTCGGTTACCGCGCCGACCTCACCCACGGCCTCCTCGCCACCCTCACCGGCGATCCCTACCAGGGCGGCTGCAGCGTGCTGCGCCGGCTGGACCGGCCGGCGACCCGGCTCTGGCGCAGCTGCGACGAGCGGGTCGAGCGGTTCTCGCCGGACGGCCGCTTCGTGACCACCGTCCACCTGCTCAACGACGGGATCGGCCCGTCGCGGGTGCAGCTGCGCGACCTGCGCGGCCACCGGCGCGCGGCGTGGCGGGTCGACGGCGGCTGGATCGACGTGCAGGGCTGGGAGGCCGGGCACACCTGGATCGGCGAGGTGCACGGGCCGCGTCGTACCGCGGCGGTGCGCTGCGCCGGCAGCGACTGCGAGAGGGCCTCGGCGATGCGGCCGACCGAGGCCCCCTGACGGTCACTCGGCGTCGAGGTCCTTCTCGACCAGCGCGGCGATCGTGTCGAGCGCGTGCTGGTCGTCGCTGGTGATCTCGACCTGGTCGCCGCAGCCGGCGCCCAGGGTCATGATCATCAGCGAGGAGCTGGCGTCGACGGGCTCGTCGCCCGGGATGCCGATCAGCACCTCGACGCCGAGCTCCTCGGCGGCCTCGGCGATCAGCTGGGCGGGCCGGGCGTGCAGGCCGACGGACGAGCCGACGGCGACGGTCTTGCTGGGCATGTGCATCTCTCCTCGAGTGGGTCAGGCGTGGACGAGCTCGGTCTCCGAGGACTCGATGTCCTTGGGGCCGATGGACTTCAGGACGACCACCGCGGCCGCGCCGACGAGCACGCCGGCGATCAGCGCGATGAAGTAGCCGGCGATGTTGTGGACCGCGAACAGCACGAAGATGCCGCCGTGGGGAGCACGCACGCCCACCTCCATCGCCATCGACAGGCCGCCGGTGACCGCGGAGCCGAGCATGATCGCGGGGATCACCCGCAGCGGGTCGGCGGCCGCGAACGGGATCGCGCCCTCGGTGATGAACGAGGCCCCGAACAGCCAGCCGGCCTTGCCGTTCTCACGCTCGGGGAGGTTGAACAGGCTGGGGCGGACGACGGTCGCGAGGGCCAGGGCGATCGGCGGCACCATGCCGGCGAGCATCACCGCGGCCATCACCTGCAACTCCACGGGGTTGCCCGGGACGCTCGCCACCGCAGTGAGTCCGGTGGTGGCGAACAGGTACGCGACCTTGTTCAGCGGACCGCCCATGTCGAAGGCCATCATCAGCCCGAGGACGACGCCGAGGAGGATGGCCGAGCCGCCGGTCATGCTGTTGAGGCCGTTCGTCAGCTGGTTCATCAACCAGCCGAGGGGCCTGGCCAGCACGGCCACCATGACGACCCCGGCGACGAGGGTCGCGATCAACGGGATCACCATCACCGGCATCAGACCGCGGGCGGCGGCGGGCACCCGCCAGCGCCCGATCCACACGGCCAGGACACCGGCCAGGACGCCGCCGATGATGCCGCCGAGGAAGCCGCTCTGGGCGATCCCGAAGCCACCGAGGTCGACGGCGAGCGCGCCCATCACGAAGCCCGGGGCGATCCCGGGCCGGTCGGCGATGGCGTACGCGATGTAGCCCGCCAGGGCGGGCACCAGGAACTTGAACGCCGTCGCGCCGAGCACGAAGACCACCGCGCCGAGGTAGGCGAAGAAGCTGTTGTCGAGCAGCGCGTGGGTGAGGCCGAGGTCGTGGAGGTCGGGCAGGTTCCAGATCGTGTTCGAGGTGACGATCTCGCCGGCGTGGTCGGTGATGTCGTAGCCGCCGAGCAGGAAGCTCAGCGCGATCAGCAGGCCGCCCGCGGCGACGAACGGGATCATGTACGACACGCCGGTCATCAGGATCCGGCGGACGTGGTGGCTCCAGCTCTCGCCGCCTCCGGACGGCACGCCACCGGAGTCGCCGGCGCCGGCGCTGCCCTCGACGCGCGGTGCGTTCGGGTCGTCGGCGTACGCCAGTGCCTCGGTGATCATCTGGTCGGCCTGGTCGAACGGGCGCTTCACGCCGGAGGAGACCAGCGGCTTGCCGGCGAACCGGCCCCGGTCGCGGACGCCCACGTCGACGGCGAAGATCACGGCGTCGGCCGCGGCGATCGTCTCGGGGGCGAGCGGCTTCGAGCCGGCCGAGCCCTGGGTCTCGACCTGGAGGTCGACACCGGCCCGGTCCGCCGCGGCCTCGAGCGCCTCGGCGGCCATGTAGGTGTGCGCGATCCCGGTCGGGCAGGCAGTGACCGCGACCAGGCGGCGCTTCTTCGCGGGCGTGGCCGGCGCAGCGGCCTCGGCCGGCTTCGGAGCGGGTGCCGCACCGACGACCTCGGTCACCAGCTCGGCGACCTCCTCCGGCGTGGTGGCGGCGCGGAGTGCGTCGGTGAAGGCCGGCTTCACCAGCGCCCGGGCGAGCTTGGTGAGCAGCTGGAGGTGGGTGTTGTCACCCCCGGCGGGGGCGGCGATGAGGAAGACCAGGTCGGCCGGGCCGTCCTTGGCGCCGAAGTCGACCGGCGGCGACAGCCGGGCGAAGGCGAGCACCGGCTCGGCCACCCCGGCGGTGCGGCAGTGGGGGATCGCGATGCCGCCGGGCAGTCCGGTCGCGGACGTGGCCTCGCGGGCGAAGGCGTCC
This sequence comes from Nocardioides aquiterrae, assembly GCF_039526625.1. Taxonomy (NCBI): domain Bacteria; kingdom Bacillati; phylum Actinomycetota; class Actinomycetes; order Propionibacteriales; family Nocardioidaceae; genus Nocardioides; species Nocardioides aquiterrae. The sequence continues at coordinate 116,945 of NZ_BAAAJE010000018.1, read as the reverse complement.
TCGACGAGCTGGTCGACGTCGGTCGCGCGGCCGGCGTCGCCGACGAGCTGCGCGAGGGCGCGGATGACCGCGTGCTTGTCGGCACCGAGATCCGCGTCGAGACGCACGAGTCGTGCGTTGATGAGGTCCTGCATGGGTGTCACCCTCCTTGGGTGAGGTCTAGGTCGCGCACCGTCACGAGCTCGGGGCGGACCTGAGTGGGTTGTGGGATCGTGGTCCCGGGGAGGCCGGCGGCGGCGCTGCCGTAGGCCACGGCCAGGGCGAGCCGCTCCTGCGGACGGCGTCCGCGCAGCTCTCCCAGCAGGTATCCGAAGAGGCTCGAGTCGCCGGCGCCGACGGTGGAGACCACCTCGACGGGCACCGGCTCGGCGTGCCAGGCGCCGGTCGCGGTCACCAGGACCGCCCCGCGCGCGCCGAGGGTGGCGAGGACCGTCTCCACGCCGGACTCGACGAGCGTGCGGGCGGCCTTCGCCGCCGCGTACGGGTCGTCCTCGAGCAGCTCGGGGTCGTCCCCGGTGAACGAGGCGAGCTCCTCGCCGTTGGGCTTCATCAGGTGCGGGGCGGCGGCGGGCAGCCGGCCCACCAGTGCGCGCAGCGGCTCGTCGCTGGTGTCGACCGCGACCCGCGCGCCGCTCGCACGCAGCAGCACGACGAGCTCGGCGTACCACTCCGGCGGGGTGCCGGGCGGGAGCGAGCCGGCCAGCACCACCCAGTCGGCCGCGGCGGCGCGCCGCCGCAGGGCCTCCCCGAGCTCGCGGCGCACGGCCTCGTCGAGCGCGGGACCGGGGGAGTTGAGCTTGGTGGTCGTGCCGTCGGGCTCGGTGACGGTGATGTTCACGCGCAGCGTGCCGTCGTGGTGCACCGGCCGGCAGTCGATGCCGGCGGTGAGCAGCTCGAGCACGAACGGGTCGTCCTTGGCCGCCGGCAGCACCGCGATCGTCGGCACGCCCGCGGAGACGCACGCCCGCGAGATGTTGACCCCCTTGCCGCCGGCCTGCGAGATCACGGAGTCGGCGCGGATGACCGCGCCGCGCTCGAGCGGCCCGCCGAGCACGACCGTCCGGTCGTGGCTCGGGTTGGCGGTGAGGGTCAGGATCATGCGATCACGACCTCGGGGCCGGCCGCCTGGAGCGCCTCGCGGTCGGCGGGCTCGATGCCGCTGTCGGTCACCAGCACGTCGACCTCGTCGAGCGCGGCGAACCGGATCGGCGCCTCGGTGCCGACCTTGCTGGCGTCGGTCAGGCAGACCACGCGGCGCGCCGCGGCGACCATGGCCCGCTTGGCGGCCGCCTCGTCGTGGTCGGGGGTGGAGAGGCCGTGCTCGACGGTGATGCCGTTGGTGCCGAGGAACGCGACGTCGACGCGCAGGTGGTGGAGCGCGGCCACGGTGTCCGCGCCGACCGCCGCCTGGGTCGTCGTGCGGACCCGGCCGGGCAGCAGGTGCAGCTCGATCTGAGGGTGGACGGCGAGCCGCGCCGCGATCGGGACCGCGTGCGTGATCACCGTCAACCGGTGGTCGCGCGGCAGCATGCTCGCGAACCGGCCGGTCGTGGAGCCGGCGTCGATCAGGATCGTGCCGCCCGGCGGCGGCAGCTGCTCGAGCGCGGCCTTGGCGACCAGCTCCTTCTGCGCGGTGTTCGCCTGGTCGCGCTCGCCCAGTCCGGACTCGATGACCGCGAGCGAGCTGGCCGGCACCGCGCCGCCGTGCACGCGGCGCACCAGGCCCATCCGCTCGAGCACGGACAGGTCGCGGCGCACGGTCTCGGTGGTGACGTCGAACCGCTCGGCGATCGCCGCCACCGAGAGCCGGCCGTGCTCGGCGACGAGCTGGGCGATGGCCTGCTGGCGCTCTTCGGCGTACATTGCGGGGGGATCCCTTCGATCTGTGTATATGTTGTTTTACGCCCGAATGTGTTGACTGTCAAGGAAGGTCGGGCGTTTACTTGTGACCATGGTCACCGACACCCTCCTGCGCGGCACGCCCGTCGTCCCCGGCGTGGCGCACGCTCCCGCGCTCGTCGTGCGCGCCGAGGTCTCACCCGAGGCGATCGCCCGCTTCGACACCGCGCAGTACGCCGACACCGAGGCCGCGCTCGCGGCCTACGACGCCGCGGCCGCCGCGGTCGCGGACGGGTTCGTCCGCAAGGCCGCGGCGGTCTCGGGAGACGCCGCGAAGGTGCTCACCGCGAGCGCCGGCCTCGCGAAGGACAAGGGTCTGCGCGGGGCAGTGAACAAGTACCTGCGCGCCGGGGACGATCTGCTGACGTCGGTGCGGTCGGGCATCGAGCAGTTCGTCACGGTCTTCACCGGCATGGGCGGCCTGATGGCCGAGCGGGTGACCGACCTGCGCGACATCGAGCGGCGCGTGATCGCCCAGCTCGTCGGCGAGCCGGAGCCGGGCGTCGGCGCGCCGGAGTCGCCGTGCGTGCTGGTGGCCGAGGACCTGGCGCCGTCCGACACCGCGGGCCTCGACCCGGCCGTCGTGCAGGCGCTGGTGACCGAGCGCGGTGGCCCGACCAGCCACACCGCGATCATCGCCCGCCAGCTCGCGATCCCGTGCGTGGTCGGCGTCGCCGGCGCGACGGCGCTCGCCAACGGCACGCTGCTCCTGGTCGACGGCGCCGCCGGCACGGTCGAGACGAACGCGGTGGACGCCGAGGCGCGGGTCGCGGCCGACGCCGAGCAGCGCGCCGCGCTCGCGACGTGGGAGGGTCCCGGGCGCACGGCCGACGGCGTACCGGTGAAGATCCTGGCGAACGTCGCCGACGGCGAGTCCGCCCGCAAGGCCGCCGGCGCGCCGGTCCAGGGCGTGGGCCTGTTCCGCACCGAGCTCTGCTTCCTCAACCGCAAGGAGGAGCCGTCGGTCGAGGAGCAGACGTCGATCTACGGGCAGGTGCTCCAGCCGTTCGGCGACGACCGGTACGTCGTGGTGCGGACCCTCGACGCCGGCTCGGACAAGCCGGTGGCGTTCGCGACCCACGACGGCGAGGAGAACCCCGCCCTCGGCGTCCGCGGGCTGCGGCTGTCGTTCGACAACCCTGGGCTGCTGGACCGCCAGCTGGACGCGATCGCCGCCGCCACGGCGGAGACCGGCACCGAGGCCTGGGTGATGGCGCCGATGGTCGCGACCGTCGCCGAGGCCGACGAGTTCGCCGCGAAGGTGCACGACCGCGGGCTGAAGGCCGGCGTGATGGTCGAGGTGCCGAGCGCCGCGCTGCTGGCGCACCGGATGCTCCAGGCGGTCGACTTCCTCTCGATCGGCACCAACGACCTGACCCAGTACACGATGGCGGCCGACCGGATGGCCACCGACCTCGCGCACCTCACCGACCCGTGGCAGCCGGCGGTGCTGCAGCTGATCGCGATCACCGCGGAGGCGGGCCGGCAGGCGCGCAAGCCGGTCGGCGTGTGCGGCGAGGCCGCCGCCGATCCGCTGCTCGCCTGCGTGCTGGTCGGCATGGGCGTCACGTCGCTGTCGATGGCGGCCGCCGCGGTCCGCCCGGTGGGCGCGCGGCTCTCGACGGTCCCGTTCGGACTGTGCGAGGAGGCCGCCGAGGCCGCCCTGTCGGCGTCCGACCCGGTCGCCGGCCGCGACGCCGTGCGCGCGCTGCTGGGCTGACGGGCAGGCGGCCCCACGGGGCGGTGGTGGTTTGGCCGGGCTCCGCAGCGGAGACCCTTCAGGGGAACGACCCCTGCGGGGGTCACCCCCGAGAAGAAGAGGAAACTCTCATGGGATACGGACTCGGTGTCTTCCTGCTGGCCCTCGGCCTGATCCTGGCGCTGGCCGTGACCGACAGCATCAACGGTGTCGACCTCACCATGGTCGGCTGGATCCTCGCCGCGGCGGGCGTGCTCTGCATCGTCCTCGTGGCCGCCACCGCCGCGAGCCGCCGCCGGGCGACGACGGTGACGACGCACGCCGACGGCACCCGCACCGTCAGCGAGCGCAACGACGTCCCGCCGGCCGTCTGACCGGCACGCTCAGCGGTTCTGCACGATCCGTGGCCGCGCCTCCGGGCGCAGCCACGTGAGCAGCCAGTGCATCGACCGCGGGTTGCCCACCTGGGTGCAGCCCGCGGTCGGCGCCCACCGGTGCCCCGGCTTCGAGGTGTGGTAGAAGATCCCGCTGCCCTTGCCGGGCGCCGGGCGCGGCCCGACCCCGGGCCGCAGCCGGACGTGGTTGAAGTCCACGACCCAGCCCCAGCGCATCGACGGCCGGTCACCACTCGTCACCCCGGCCACCTCCACCCAGGTGTTGTAGTTGCGACCGGCGGCGCTGGACACCACCGACGTCGGCTTCCGCCGCTTCCAGGGCATCGCACCGGGGTTCGTGGTGGTCGAGAAGGTCACCTTGATCCGGTAGACCCCGTTGGGGGACCGGCCGTCGCCCTCCCGCTGCTTGCCCCAGCCGTTCGTCCCGATGGTCGAGCGGAACTCGCGCACCTTCTGCCACCGGCCGTGGTCGTCCTTCTCCCACGCCTGGGTGACGGTGCACCACCGCTGGCGGCAGAACTCGTGGCTGGAGACGGTCCGCACGACCTGGGTGGTCTTCGCGGGGACGAGGTCCGCCCACGGCGGGGTCCACGCCTGCGCGGGCGCGGGCGCCGCGGCGAGTAGGGTGAGGGGGAGCGCGAGGGCGCTGACGAGGGCTCCGAGACGTCGTACCACGCCCCGATGATCACACGTGGATTCGGTCCGCGGACCACCCCCGCGCTAGAGTTCTCAGGTTGCCTCCAGAGGCGACATGCCGTCAGAACGGCCGCGGAACCAGAGTGCCCGGGTGGACAGGCCCCGGCGCGCCGCGCAACGACTGGGCCCACGAGGGCCGGAAGGAGCCCGCATGTCGATCGGTACCGACGCGGAGACCAAGAAGAAGATCATCGCCGAGTACGCCACGACCGAGGGTGACACCGGCTCGCCGGAGGTCCAGGTCGCGCTGCTCAGCCACCGGATCAGCCACCTGACCGAGCACCTCAAGCAGCACAAGCACGACCACCACAGCCGTCGCGGCCTGCTGCTGCTCGTCGGCCAGCGCCGCCGGCTGCTGAACTACCTGCAGAAGACGGACATCAACCGTTACCGCTCGATCGTCGAGCGTCTCGGCCTCCGCCGCTGAATCCGTGAAGGGCCCGCCTCCGGTGGGCCCTTCGCGCTTTCTCGGGAGCGCCACCCGGCGCTAGATTCACCAATGTTGTACATCTGAACACCAGGAGCGACCCGCACGTTCTGGCTCGGTCCTCGGTAGTGGCTCTCAGAGCAGGCGCTCTGCGGGCCTCGATCGAAGACCAGGCCTTCGTATGACGCGGGACGCCGCGGATCGCTCCGCGAGCAGAACAGGGAAGAACCTGTGACTGAACCCGTCATCCACGCCGTCGAGACGACTCTCGACAACGGGAAGTTCGGCACCCGGACCATCAAGTTCGAGACCGGGCTGCTGGCCCGGCAGGCCGCCGGATCCGTGACCGCCTACCTCGACGACGACACCATGCTGCTGTCGGCCACCACGGCCAGCAAGCAGCCCAAGGACCACTTCGACTTCTTCCCGCTGACGGTGGACGTCGAGGAGCGCATGTACGCCGCGGGCAAGATCCCCGGCTCGTTCTTCCGCTCCGAGGGCCGCCCCGGCGAGGACGCGATCCTCACCTGCCGCCTGATCGACCGGCCGCTGCGCCCGACGTTCAAGAAGGGCCTGCGCAACGAGGTCCAGGTCGTCATCACCGTCCTCGCGCTGAACCCCGACGCGCCGTACGACGTGCTCGCGATCAACGCGGCTTCGATGTCGACGCAGATCTCCGGCCTGCCGTTCTCCGGCCCGGTCGGCGCCACCCGCGTCGCCCTGATCGACGGCCAGTGGGTCGCGTTCCCGACGCACAGCCAGCTCGAGGACGCGGTCTTCGACATGGTCGTGGCCGGCCGCGTCACCGACACCGGCGACGTCGCGATCATGATGGTCGAGGCCGAGGCCACCGAGCAGGCCTGGGGCAAGGTGCAGGCCGGCGGCCAGGCGCCGACCGAGGACGTCGTGGCCAGTGGCCTCGACGCCGCCAAGCCCTTCATCAAGCAGCTCTGCGACGCGCAGGCCGAGCTGGCGAACGTCGCCGCGAAGCCGGTCCAGGAGTTCCCGATCTTCCTGGACTACGAGGACGACGTCTACGCCGCGGTCGAGGCCGCCGTGAAGGCCGACCTCGAGGCCGCGATGAAGATCGCGGACAAGCAGGAGCGCACCGAGCGCACCGACGAGCTCAAGGACCAGCTCCTGGAGCGCCTCGCCGGCCAGTTCGAGGGTCGCGAGAAGGAGATCGGCGCGGCGTTCCGCGCGGTCAACAAGGCCGTCGTCCGGGAGAGCATCCTCCGCGACAAGGTCCGCATCGACGGCCGCGGCCTGGCGGACATCCGCCCGCTGCACGCCGAGGTCGGCGTGATCCCGCGGGTGCACGGCTCGGCGCTGTTCGAGCGCGGCGAGACCCAGATCCTGGGCGTGACCACGCTGGACATGCTCAAGATGGAGCAGCAGCTCGACACGCTGTCGCCGGAGAAGCACCGCCGCTACATGCACAAGTACGTCTTCCCGCCGTTCTCCACCGGTGAGACCGGCCGGGTCGGCTCACCGAAGCGTCGCGAGGTCGGCCACGGTGCGCTGGCCCGCCGCGCGCTGCTGCCGGTGCTGCCGACGCGCGAGGAGTTCCCCTACGCCATTCGCCAGCTCTCCGAGGCCATGGGCTCCAACGGCTCGACGTCGATGGGCTCGGTCTGCGCCTCGACCATGTCGCTGCTGCAGGCCGGTGTGCCGCTGAAGGCGCCGGTGGCCGGCATCGCGATGGGTCTGGTGTCCGGTGAGCTCGACGGCCAGACGCAGTACGTCGCGCTGACCGACATCCTGGGCGCCGAGGACGCGTTCGGCGACATGGACTTCAAGGTCGCCGGCACCCGCCAGTTCGTGACCGCGCTCCAGCTCGACACCAAGCTCGACGGCATCCCCGCCGAGGTGCTCGCGCAGGCGCTGCAGCAGGCCCGCGACGCCCGGATGGCGATCCTCGACGTGATGGCCGAGGCGATCGACGAGCCCGAGGAGATGTCGCCGACCGCGCCGCGGATCATCACGATCAACATCCCGGTCGACAAGATCGGCGAGGTCATCGGCCCCAAGGGCAAGATCATCAACCAGATCCAGGACGACACCGGCGCCTCGATCTCGATCGAGGACGACGGCACCATCTACATCGGTGCCACCAACGGTGAGGCCGCGCAGGCCGCGAAGGACGCGATCAACCAGATCGCGAACCCGACGATGCCGGAGGTCGGCGAGCGCTACCTCGGCACGGTCGTGAAGACGACGAACTTCGGTGCGTTCGTCTCGCTGATGCCGGGCAAGGACGGGCTGCTGCACATCAGCAAGCTGCGCGGACTCGCAGGCGGCAAGCGCGTGGACGCGGTGGAGGACGTCGTGTCCGTGGGCCAGAAGATCCAGGTCCAGATCGCCGAGATCGACGACCGCGGCAAGCTGTCGCTGGTCCCGGTGGTCGACGAGGCCGAGGGCGCTGCCGACGCCGAGGGTTCCTCCGACGCTGAGGGCGCGGACGAGTCCGAGTGACCAAGGCTGCACCGGTGACCCGCCAGAAGGCTGCTTCTGGCGGGTCACCGTCTTCTACCGGGACGCGCACGGTCTTCACCGAGCGGGACGCGGACGGCCAGGTGACCTCGCGCATCCGGCGTACCGTCCTGCCCTCGGGCCTGCGCATCATCAGCGAGCAGCAGGCCGGCGTCCGGTCCGCCGCCATCGGCGTGTGGGTCGGCGTGGGCTCGCGCGACGAGTCGCCGACCCTGCACGGCTGCTCGCACTTCCTCGAGCACCTGCTGTTCAAGGGCACGGGGGAGCGGTCCGCGCTGGACATCTCGATCGCGCTCGACGCGGTCGGCGGCGAGTTCAACGCGTTCACCGCCAAGGAGTACACCTGCTTCCACGCCCGGGTCCTCGACGAGGACCTGCCGCTGGCGGTCGACGTGCTCGGCGACATGATCACCGCCTCGACGCTGCACGCCGAGGACGTCGAGGCCGAGCGGGACGTGATCCTCGACGAGATCGCCATGCACGACGACGACCCCGACGACGTGGTGCACAACCTGTTCGCGGCGCAGGCCTGGGGCGACACGCCCCTGGGCCGGCCGATCGCCGGCACCGTCGGCTCGATCCAGGCGCTGACGCGCGCGCAGATCCAGCGCTTCTATCGGCGCCACTACCGGCCCGAGAACATCGTGGTCGCCGCCGCCGGCAACGTCGACCACGCCGCACTGGTCCGCCAGGTCAAGAAGGCGTTCGCCCGCAACGACTGGCTGGCCGGTACGGCGGCGCCGCTCGCGGCGCGACGCGGCTCCCGCAAGCGGGTGCTGCCCGGCGAGATCCACGCGACCCGCCCGTTCGAGCAGGTCAACGTGGTGCTCGGCATGGAGGGCCTGGTCCGCGACGACGAGCGCCGCTTCGCGCTCGGCGTCCTCAACACCGCGCTGGGCGGCGGCACGTCGTCCCGGCTGTTCCAGGAGGTCCGCGAGCACCGCGGCCTGGCCTACTCGGTCTTCTCCTTCGCCTCCCACCACGCCGACTCCGGCCTGGTGGGCGTCTCGGTCGGCTGCCTGCCGAACAAGCTCGGCGAGGTGCTGACCGTGGTCCGCGAGGAGCTGACGAAGGTCGCCACCTCCGGCATCACCGCCGAGGAGCTGGCCCGCGGCAAGGGCCAGCTGCGCGGGGGCCTCGTCCTCGGCCTCGAGGACTCCGCCTCGCGGATGTCGCGGCTCGGCAAGGCCGAGCTGGTCCACGACGAGCTGCTCAGCATCGACGAGGTGATGGCCCGCATCGACGCGGTCACCCTCGAGGACGTGCGCGCGGTCGCCGCCGACGTGTTCGGGAGGCCCGAGATCCTCGCGGTGGTCGGCCCCGCCTAGGCCACCCAGCGTTTCGGGAACCCGTTGACCCGCGGGAAGTCGTCCCACTTGCCGTACATCGTGCTGTCGGTCGCCCGGCTGATCTGTCCGGTGAAGCCGGCCCAGCGGACGGCCAAGGGGTTGCCCAGGCACTTGCGAGGAACGGCGACCGTGATGACGTCGCGCTTGTAGTCGACCGACCTACCAATGTGCTTGCACTCTGCGGCACTGCTCTTGCGCCATGACTTCGTCTTCTCGAAGAAGAGCGAACCCGTCTCCGTCGCCGGGTTCCTGCCGAGGTACCACGAGACGTCGAACTCGGGTGCCCCTCTCCTCCGAAGCGTGTCGAAGTAGATCCGCACGATGTCGGTCCGGTTCTTGGCGAAGTCGCCTCCGTAGACGTGCACGCGGTAGTACCGCTTCTTGCGAACGTCGAGGCAGGTCTTGGTGACGTTGATCGCGGGCCTCGCGTCCGCAGGCTTGTCCCTGTAGCACCACAGTCCGCGTCCGACGTCGTGCACGAGCCCGACGACGGAACCCCCACCGTGGTTTCCGGGCGTGCCGCCGCCTCCTCCGCCCTGGGCCGACGAGCACGGGCACGGATTGGACTCGCAAGCGATCCCGTCGTGGTCCGCGTCCAGACCGGCTGGATCGTGTAGTGGCCCTCCGTGGTTGATGAACCACTGCTGAGCGGCCGCTTGAGTGCTGAAGTCGCCGCAGTCCGCGCCGCCGCCCCGGGCGACCGCCACGGAGGACTCCGGAATGGCCAGGATCGCGACCGCGAGGCCCGTCACCAGGCTCAGAAGAAGGGTCAACCAGCGTGCCGTCACTTGAAGACTCCCGATGCCGATAAGTGAGTGAACGCCGAGACGGTACGATCGCGCGACCGTCGACGCCCTGGAATCGGCAAATCACGTCATTGGCCGTCGAACGGGCTAGTCCAGTGGCAGATCCTCGCGCCTCCGGGCCGCGGGACGTCATGCGGACGGAGCAAGGGGCTCCACTGTCCGTATGACGTCCCGGAGGCGCGGTGGGCGGCCCAGCTCAGCCCCGGTCGATCCAGGGCGAGAACTGACGCGGCTTGCCGACCCAGTCGACGAGACCGTGGCTGGTGCCGTCGGTGCGGGTGCCCGAGGCGCGGACGGCGACCCGGACGGCGTCCGGCGAGCCGATGGTGGCCTGGTCGATCTTCACTCGCGCGCGGTCCTTCCGGTAGCCGATGTGGAGGATGTAGTCGCCGTTCTCGACGGCGTCGCCCCACTTCTTCGGCCCGAAGCCGTCGGTCTCGCTCAGCAGGTAGTCGGTGCCGTCGAAGAGACCGGCGGCGAAGACGTACTCGGGGCCGCGGTGGTCGCGGTCGGTGTCGAGGTAGATCGTCAGGGCCGACCCGGACGAGGCGCGGCGGACCAGGTTGTCGTGGGTGGTCGTGATGACCAGGTCCTCCTGGCCGTTGTGCACCGAGAGGTCGCGGATGTCGGAGCCGTGCCAGGTGTCCTGCGGGTCGTCGACGCCGTACCGCTCGGCGTGCGCCGGGGCGGCGACGAGGACGGCGAGGGCCGCGGCCGCGAGCGCCGCGGTCGTGGTGGTGATGCGCATGGGATGGTCCATTTCGTGTACTGGGGATCGATGTCACACCACATACGCCGGGATCGCGGAAAAGGTTGCATGGGCCCCGGCGTGCTAACTTCGTGGTGTTGGAGGGAACACGCTTCCCACGTCGCCGACGGCGACGCGCATTCACGTCGTACTTGGTCTTCGGTCACGCTGGACATCAGGCGCAGTGCGGATGTCTTCAGCCGCCTGTCGGGCACGGTGCCCGCAGCACATCACCACCGAGGAAGATTCATGACTCAGGGAACCGTCAAGTGGTTCAAGGACGACAAGGGCTTCGGCTTCATCGAGCAGGACGGCGGGGGCCCGGACGTGTTCGTCCACTACTCCGCCATCTCCGGTCAGGGCTTCAAGTCCCTCGAGGACGGCCAGCGCATCGAGTTCGACATCAACCAGGGCCCCAAGGGTCCCCAGGCGGAGAACGTCCGAGCACTCTGATGCCCGGAGCGATGAGCCCCTGTCCGCAGCTGCGGGCGGGGGCTCTCGCGTATTCAGATCCGCTGCTCCGATGACCGGCGAGGAGTGGTCGCCACGGCTGGCCGACCTGCACGCCGAGGTGCAGCGCTCGCGGACCAGCGTCGCCGAGGCGCGTCGCGCCGGCCGCACGATGCGTGAGCTCGAGTGCGCCCAGGTCGACCTGCTCGCCGCGCTCCAGCGGCTCGACGACGGCCTGAAGGCCGCCGGCACGACGCTGCCCCAGCACCTGCGGCACGAGCTCGAGCTGCTCCGGCTGCTCGTGGGCCGAGGCTGACCGGGCTCGACCCCATTCGCCTCCCCGACCCGCAAGCGCGGCGCTACCGTGCGAGGTGGGGGGGAGGGAGTGAGGACGACAGTGCTGTCGGACATCGAGATCGCCAACGCCGCCGTGCTGCGCCCGATCCGGGACGTGGCGGCGGAGACCCTCGGGATCGAGGAGCGGCACCTGGTGCCGTACGGCCACCACAAGGCGAAGGTCGACCTCGGCTACCTCGCGTCGCTCGCCGACCGGCCGCTGGGCCGGCTGGTGCTGGTGACCGCGCTGTCACCGACTCCGCCCGGCGAGGGCAAGACCACCACCACGGTCGGCCTCACCGACGCCCTGCACGGACTGGGGCACCGCGTGGTCGCGTGCCTGCGCGAGCCGTCGATGGGGCCGGTTTTCGGCATGAAGGGCGGCGCGGCCGGCGGCGGCTACAGCCAGGTGGTGCCGATGACCGACATCAACCTGCACTTCACCGGTGACTTCGCGGCGATCGCCGCGGCCAACAACCTGCTCTCGGCGCTCATCGACAACCACGTGCACCACGGCAACGAGCTCGACATCGACGTGCGCAGCGTGTCCTGGAAGCGGGTGCTCGACACCAACGACCGCGCGTTGCGGCACGTGGTCGTCGCGCTCGGCGGCACCGGCAACGGCTACCCCCGCGAGGACGGCTTCGACATCGTGGTCGCCTCGGAGCTGATGGCGATCTTCTGCCTCACCGAGTCCTGGGCGGACCTCAAGCGCCGGATCGGCGACATCGTCATCGGCTACTCGCGCTCCGGTACGCCGATCACCGCGCGCGAGCTCGGCGCCGCGGGCGCGATGGCGGCCCTGCTCCGCGACGCGCTGGCGCCCAACCTGGTGCAGACCCTCGAGGGCGCGCCGGCGTTCGTGCACGGCGGCCCGTTCGCGAACATCGCGCACGGCTGCAGCTCGGTCGCCGCCACCCGCGCCGGCCTGCGGCTGGCGGACTACGTGGTCACCGAGGCCGGGTTCGGAGCGGACCTGGGTGCGGAGAAGTTCGTCGACATCAAGTGCCGCAAGTGGGGACTGCGCCCGGACGTCGCCGTGGTGGTCGCGACCGTGCGGGCGCTGAAGTACCACGGGGGAGTGGCGCTCGCCGACCTCGGCACGGAGGACGTCGCCGCCGTCGAGGCCGGCATGGCGAACCTGCGCCGGCACCTCGACAACATCCGCGAGGTCTACGGCATCCCGTGCGTGGTCGCGGTCAACCGTTTCCCGACCGACACCGACCGGGAGATCGCCACGGTCGTCGAGCTGGTCGACGAGTGCGGCGTCGCGGCGTACCCGGCCACCCACTTCGCCGACGGCGGCGTCGGCGCCCAGGACCTGGCCAAGGGCGTGCTGCAGGTGCTCGACGAGCCCTCGCCGTACGAGTTCTCCTACACCTACCCCGACGACCTGTCGCTGGCCGAGAAGGTCGAGGCCATCGCCACCCGGTTGTACGGCGCGGGCCACGTCACCTGGCAGGCCAAGGCGCGGCGGCGGCTGCAGCGCATCGAGCGGGACGGGTACGGCGACCTGCCGGTCTGCATCGCCAAGACCCAGTACTCGTTCTCGACCGACCCCACCCTTGTCGGCGCCCCGACGGGCCACGAGCTGCACGTGCGCGAGGTGCGGCTGTCCGCGGGCGCGGGCTTCGTGGTCGTGGTGTGCGGCGACATGATGACGATGCCGGGGCTCCCGTCCGACCCCGCTGCTGCGCGGATCGACCTGGCCGACGACGGGACGATCCTGGGGTTGTCGTAGCCGGACGTACCCAACGAGCCGCCACGCCGGATCGAGGCGCCTCCTGAGTCACACCAGCCCCACTCGCAGCAATCGGTACGTCCGACTACGCGGTTGCGGGCCCGTCGACGTTCACGGTGAGCGGACCGCTGCCGGATCGGGTGATGACCTCCCGCGACGCCGCGGGTCCCGGGTTCACCTCGCGGTGCACGAGGTGCTTCGGGATGTGCACGAAGTCGCCGGGGCCCGCCTCGACAGACCGCCCGCCGCCGGGACCGAACTCGATGCGGACGTTGCCCTCGATCACGTAGACCGAGGTGTCGTGCTCCCCGTGGTGGTGCCAGCCGGACGCCGCACCTGGCTCGGAGCGCACGAAGCCGGACCAGAGGCCGGGGACGTCGATGGCCTGCTCGCGCGTCTTGCCCGGCGTCGGGTCAGCGACCTCCCGGTCCGCCGGGTGCACGCAGGTGACCTCGTCGCTCATCGCTGCTCCTTGTTCGGTCGGGTCCAGCCGGGCCTCTAGTAGGCGACGACGAGGAGGAGTCCCGCAAGGGCGGCCGTCCTCGGCCGCCCTGCTGCTCAGCGTGCACGGCGACCGCGTCAGATGAAGAGCAGCTGCGCGCCTTCGGTCTTCTCGATGAAGTCGGCCGCGCTGATGATGCCCTCGACCTCGTCGTACAGGTCGGCCTCGGTCAGGTGGTTCATGTCCGCGGACATCCGGCACGCCCAGAGGTGGCCGCCGGAGTCGACGATCTGCTGGAGGAACTCAGGCACCTCAGGGACGCCGACTTCGGCGATGGCCTTCTTCATCTGGTGGGTCGCCATCGCGGTCATGCCGGGGATGCCGCCGAGGCCCTGGGGCATGTGCGTGGCGGTGTTGCCGAGCATCGTGAACTTCAGGTCGCCCATGGTCTTCTTGTTGATCATGTCGAAGCCCCAGAACGTGAAGAACAGGTGCGTCTCGACGCCCTCACCCAGCGCGGCGTTCGCGAGCACCAGGCCGGGGTAGGCCATGTCCAGGTTGCCCTTGGAGCAGATGATGGCGAGCTTGCGGTCGGTGCTCGTGTCGCCGAACGTCGGGACGAGCGGGGCGGTCTCGGTGGTCATCGTGGCTCTCCTTCACACGCAGCCGTGGGGCTTGGGCAGGCCGGCGACGTACGCGAGCTTCTTCGCCGGCTTCTGGGGGAACAGCTGGAACAGCGTCTTGGTCGGGATGCCGCCGACGACGCTGATGCGGCGCAGGGTGGCGGTCTCGCCCTCGTGGGCGTAGTCGTCGCGCAGGAAGCGGATGGCCTTCCAGTGCTCGTCGGTCAGGTCGATGCCGATCTGTGCGGCGAGGGACTTCGCCAGGTCCTCGGTCCACTCGCCGGGCTCGGTCATGAACCCTTCCTCGTTGACGTGGATCTCGTGGCCGTCGATGGTCGTGGTGGGCATGGCGTCAGGCCTCCTTCTCGGGCTGGTGCTTCCCGGCCATCGACATGTGCGCGGGGAGCGGGACGGGGCGGCCGGGCAGGAGGACGTTCCAATAGACGTGGCGGAACGCGAGCTTGCCCAGGTGGTTGGCCCGGGTCTCCTTCAGGAGGCTGAGCGGGCCGACGTAGGGGAGTGGGTACTTGCCGGGCAGCGGCTGAGTGTCGTAGTTGAAGTCGATCAGCAGCGCCTTGTCGTCGCCGGACTCGACGAAGCAGTTCGCGTGGCCGTCGAACGACCCGGTCATCGGCCGGCCCTCGATGTGCTCGAGGAAGTTGTCGACGAAGACGTCGACCGCGAAGTGCGCGACCGAGCCTGCCTTCGACGCCGGGATGTCGCTCGCGTCGCCGAGGGCGAAGATGGTGTCGTACGCCGTCGAGAGCAGCGTGTGCTTGTCGACCGGCACGTAGTTGAGCTCGTTGCCGAGGCCGGAGCGGGCGACGTAGTCGGCGCCCATGTTGAGCGGGATCGTCACGAGGAGGTCGAACGGCACCTCGCGCTCGTCGTACGAGACCAGCACCTTCCGCTCGTCGTCGATGCTCTCGATCATGAAGTCGGGCTCGACGTGGATCTTGCGCTCGGCCAGCATCGCGCCGAGCCGCTCCGAGGCGACCGGCTGGGTGAACGCGCCGTCGAGCGGAGTCACGTAGACGAGCTCCACCCGGTCGCGCAGCCCGCGCTCGCGCAGCCAGGCCTCGGCCAGGAACGTGAACTCCAGCGGCGCCACCGGGCACTTGATCGGCATCTCGGTGATGTGCACGACCAGCCGCCCGCGGTCGAACGTCTTCAGCGCCTCGGCGAGCGCGCTGGCGCCATCGAGCGTGTAGAAGTCGAAGATGCTGCGCCGCCACTCGCTGCCGAGCATGCCGGGCGTCTGGTCCGGCCGCGGCGTGGTGCCGGTGGCGATGACCAGGTAGTCATAGGAGAGCTCGCGGCCGCCGACCAGCGCGACAGTCTGGGCGCCGGGGTCGACCCGTTCGATCTCCGCGGTCACCATCTCGATGCCGTCGTGCAGCAGGGTGTGCCGCGACTTCACCAGCTGGTCGCGGGTGTAGCCGCCGAACGGCAGGAACAGGTAGCCGGGCTGGTAGTGGTGCTCGTCGTCCTGGTCGACGACCGTGATCTTCCAGTCGCTTGTGTCGAGCCGGTGACGGAGCCGGTTCGCCACCATGGTGCCGGCGGTGCCCCCGCCGAGCACGAGAAGAGTTCTCATGCCTTCACGCTAGGAAGGTGTTCTCGCGCGAGGCAGGGACGAACGTCCTTACCCCGGGGGGTATTCGGGACTGCCGGTGGTCGAGCCTGTCGAGACCTCGTACGGCGGACGCGGAGCGGTCGACTGTCAGCACCTCGCGGTCCGTGAGGGTTGCGACCGATAGGCAGCGAACGGAGACGGTGAGCGCGTGGTTGCGGCATGCGCCCGGCTCGCCGGTCGCGCGGGCCCGGTGGTTGAGGTGCGAGCGAAGCGAGCCTCGAAACCACCACCCGAATCCAGCCGAGATTTTACCTTCTGATTTTCGGGAAGATGCCCAGAACCCTGTGGATAAAGGGGTTCTGAGCACTTCCACTGTCGGTGGCGGGTGCTTGAGTAGACCCATGACAGCGATGGCCACACCCCGGCACCGGGTGTCGGCTGCGACCGCGCAGATGCGCGCCGCGGCCGACGCCGTGACCGACGCATCGGTGTGGTCCATGGGCCCGGAAGAGAGCGCCTCGACCCTGATCGAGCTCACCCGGTTGATCGATCAGGCGACCGAGCTGCAGGCCCGGGTGGCCGCTCACGCCGACGAGCTGCACGTCGGTCAGGAGAAGGGGGCGTCGTCGGCGGCGGCGTGGCTGGCCCACGAGGCCAAGACCACCCGCGGCGCCGCCCACGGGGCGGTCAGGTTGGGCCGGGACCTGGAGGCCCATCCCGCGACCAGGGGGTGCGCTCGCCGCCGGTGGCCTGCACGTCGAGCAGGCGCGGGTGATCGTCCGGTGGGTCGACGACCTGCCCGACACGGTCCCGGCCGAGAAGGTCACCGAGGCGGAGGCGTTCCTGATCGACCAGGCCCGGCACCACGACGCGACGGCGTTGAACCGGCTCGGGCGCCGGTTGTTCGAGGTGATCGCCCCCGAGGAGGCCGACGCCCGCGAAGCCGCCCTGCTGGCCAAGGAGGAAGAAGCTGCCGCGAAGGCGTGCTCGCTCAAGATGCGCGACGACGGCCGCGGCAAGACCCATGGTGAGTTCACCATCCCCACCTTCCACGGTGCGGCACTGCGCAAGATCATCGCGGCGATCATGGCGGCCAAGCACCAGACCGCCACCAAGGGCGCCGGCGCCGCCGCCGAGCGGCGGCCCACGCCCGAGGCGATGGGGCAGGCGTTCTGCGAGTTCATCGAGCGCTACCCCGTCGACCGGGTCCCGCACACCGGCGGTATCTCCGCGACCGTCGTGGTGATGATGGACCTCGACGTCCTCCTCGGCCGGCTCGAGAAGGCGTGCGTGCTCGACACCGGGGAGATGATCTCCCCCGGCGAGGCCCGGCGGCTGGCCTGTGAGGCCGGGATCATCCCCGTCGTCCTGGGCGGGGACTCCCAACCGTTGGACGTCGGCCGGAAGCGGCGGTACTTCACCGAGGCCCAGCGGATCGCGATGCTCGTGCGCGACCACGGGTGTCGCGCCGAGGGCTGCGACCGGGTCAGCGGCCTGCACGCCCACCACAAGCAACGCTGGGCCGACGGCGGCAACACCGACCTCGCCGACGGCGTCTCCCTGTGCCACTGGCACCACAACCGCGCCCACGACACCAGCTACACCACCACGTACCACCCGAACGGCCAAGTCATCTTTCACAGGCGGACGTGATGGCCGTGAACGCCTAGGTCAGGTCAGCCGCAACGCCCGCGGCGGGGGTGGCGGCCCCAACCGCAATGGCCTACGGCTGGAACTCAGCAGACGACGTCAGCCGGACAGGTGCGCGGCTGCGCCTCGACGACAACGGCTAGACAGTTTTCCGAGCGCGCCAGCAATGATTACGCTGCGGCGGTGCCATTCAACTTCGGAAACGCGAGCATCCGAGTTACGGGCGTGGGCCCGTGGTCGGTGCAATGGGAGTACCTAGAGACGAATCGAGACGTAGCCAGACGAGTGCTGGCCGATCTCGAGGACCGTCGGGTTCTCTTCTACAGCCACGGTCGAGAAGACCCGGAGTACTGTCGGCGATCTGCAGCCGAGATTCGACAACTGATGAAGCGCGAGTTGTCGACTGTCGAGCAGGGCGACGACATGGACAGGGCTCTCCGTGCAATCCGGAACGCTGCTCGCGAGTTCATCGACCAGGCGGGCCCGGAGTCGGAGCGATTCTTGAGTGACATGGACGCCTTCTGGAAGGCGTTGGAAGATATGCGCATAGCCATGGCGCCTTACATCCGGGGCATGGCAACCGCGTACGAGGTTCTCATTGATCATGTGCTCGATGAGAACCTGCCTCCGTTCGAGCTCAGGCGAACTGGGAGCTGATAGGGGTCGAGTGCCCATCTTTCCGTGACGATGGCGGTTGAGCGTCTGCCGGAGGAGCGCGAATTCACGTCCACGCGGCGGAATGGGTCACGCCAGCAACTGCGGAAAGCAGGTCAACGTGGTTCGTGACCGTAGTCGAGTGCGCGCGAGGCGCGTGGCTAACCAGTTACACCATCCCCATGATGCCAACAGCACATGGCCCCACGTGGATGTCGTCGATCCTGAAGCCATTGAGCATTAGTTGCGCGGCTGGCTGACCCCAGACGGAAGGCTCAACCGTCGCTACTCGTTGGAATCTGGGTCCCATGGTGAAGCCGAGTTCAAGGCTCCCGCCGATGGTGGTTTTACTGGCATCGTTGATGAACTCGCGGACGACCTGAAGCGGGGCTCGTTCACGTGCGATCGGATGTGCTGCTTCCTCGACTAGTTCGGCGAGGCGCCTCTCCGCCTCGCCGACGTGGTCACCCACGAAGTAGGCCGCTGCTTCCAGGTCACACTGCTCTACGCGGAAGCCCTCGAAGACGGAGTAGGCATCGGCGCTGATCGCCGGGCGCACGGAGTAGGCCATCGCAGTTCCCAGGCGAGGGTCGACTCCGCCCACGATGAGACTGACGCCATGGGCGTCGGGTCGCAGGACAGCTAGCTGTGAGACCACCTCGGTGGTCACTGAAGCAGCGAAGGAAGCGAGTTCGAACAGACTCGGAAGCTGCCCCGAGGCGCCGTTTAGGTTGGCGAACGCGGAGGTGAGTGTTTGAGACACGTTCTGAAAGACGAGCGTGTGTCCTGCGCACCCAATGCCAATAGTGGTGGCGAGAGACACTTCGTCGAAGAATCCGGACTTGCTGGGCGATCGAACCACGACAGGGATCTCGTAGACCTTCACTCCTGCGTCTATGAGCGTTTGCCCTTGCAGGGCTATCCGGCTATCCGCCGCTATCCAAAGACCTGGAGGACCCGGCGACTCGTGGTTCAGCCATGCAGCGACAAGTGTCATGCGCGGATGATTGCAGCCCGCCTTCTCGGGAGCGACCGCGGCGAAGCGACCCGGCCGCCTACCGCACGAGCACGACGATCCCAGCGCACCCGCACGCCCACAGCACGCTCGCGAACGTGCCGATGATGAAGCGTTCCGCGGCGCCGGTGCGGACGCCGTCCTCGGCGGCGCGGAGCTCGGGGTAGCGGCCCAGGCCCTTGACCGCGAGGACGACGGCGAGGCCCTCGGGCCAGCCGGCGACGAGGGAGGCGTAGATCGCGATCCGCTCGAGGGCGCCGATCCAGGCGCCACCGCGGAGGACGTGGCCGGCGTGGTCCATGGAGCCGGCGGCGGTCTCGCGGCGGTCGACCAGGTCGAAGACGAGTGAGGTGAGGGGGCCGCCGCCGGCGATCGCGAGCGCGCCGCCGAGGGCGACGATCAGGATCCACTGCCCGTCGCCGATGGCGACCTCCTCGCCGACGGTCGCGGCGACCGCGCCCGCGGCGAGCAGGAGGGCGAGGGAGGCGGGGGCCCAGATCCGGCGGGCGAAGGGGGAGGTCCAGGCGACGGTGCCCGCCAGGATGCCGAAGGCCAGCAGCGCCATCACGAGGAAGGTGCGGTCGGACGGGCTCACGAGGATTCCTTCCCGAGCAGCTGGGCGGTGAGGTCGGTGGCGAGCTCGCGGGCCCGCCGGGACTCCACGATGCCAGCCGCGGCGGCGCGCTGGCTGACCGCGGACGGCGAGATGCCCAGCCGCTGCGCGGCCTCGTCGTACGACAGGCCCTCGGCGACCAGGTCGGCGACCTCCCAGCCGCGGGCGGTACGGCGCGCGAGCACGGCCGCCCAGAGCCAGATGACGGTCTCCAGCGCGCGGGTGCCGGGGTCGTCGCCGGCGACCCGCAGGTGCCAGGGGCTGGACTTCGCGGCGGTGACCGCCTGCCGGGCGTGGAGGTACGCCGGGCCGCGGCCGGCCCGGGCGTGGTCGGGGAGTGGCTGCTCCACGTCGCCGACGCCGATGCCGATGTGCCAGGTGCCGTCGCGCAACAGCCTCTCGACGACCGGCGCCAGCGACTCGGGGGAGTCGAGGACGCCCTGGAGCTCGTCGCCCACGGTCTGCTCGAACGGCCGCAGCGGGGCGACGTCCGGCAGTCCGTTGAGCGCCGCGACGACGTCCGCGACCAGGTCCGCGGAGCGGCGGCTGCCCCGCTGGTCGACGGTGAGCACCAGGACGGACATGGCGTCAGCCTAGTTCAGGAAATAGCCTAAAGCAAGAGGAGTTCAGGAAATTGCCTTCATCGACGGCCGATCAGGCCGACGACCGGCGGCGCCTTCTGATCCACCACGGAGACCCGGAACCCGCCCGCCACGAGCGCGGCGGAGGCCTTCTTGATGATCGTGGGCACCAGCTCGGGCTGGGTGGCCTCGTAGAACAGGTACACGGCGCCGCCGGGGACCAGCCGCTCGTGCAGCAGCGCGACCTCGTCGGCGCAGTCGCGCACCCAGAACAGGTTCACGTTGAACGCGAACACCTTGTTCAGCCGCTTCACCGGCACGCGCAGCGTCGCCAGGTCGATCTGGCGCACGGTCAGCTTGCCGGCCTCGATGCACCGGGCGCACCGCCGCTTGGTGCGGTCCACGCCGGACTCGGAGCGGTCGATCGCGAACAGCTTCCCCGTCTCGAGCTTCTCGCAGATGAGCTCCGCGGCCGCGCCCGAGCCGCAGCCGATCTCGAGGATCGAGTCGTTCGGCTGGATGTCCATCATCTCCACCGCCCACCGGATCCGCGGCGGGATGGTCTGCAGCGCCATGGGTCCAAGACTGCCAGATAGGTTGACCCCCGTGATCAAGGTGGGCGTGCTGGGCGCGCGGGGCAAGGTCGGGACCGAGGTGTGCCGCGCCGTGGAGGCGGCCGACGACCTCGAGCTGGTCGCGCAGATCGACGTCGGAGACGAGCTCGACGCGCTCGTCTCCTCCGGTGCCGAGGCGGTGGTCGACTTCACCCACCCCGACGCGGTCATGGACAACCTGGAGTTCTGCATCGACCACGGCATCCACGCGGTCGTCGGTACGACGGGGTTCGACCAGCAGCGTCTCGACACGCTCCGCGGCTGGCTGGAGAACCAGCCGCGCACGGGCGTCCTGATCGCCCCGAACTTCTCGATCGGCGCGATCCTCATGATGCGCTTCGCGACCCTCGCCGCGCCGTTCTACGAGTCCGTCGAGGTGGTCGAGATGCACCACCCGACCAAGGCGGACGCGCCGTCCGGCACCGCGCGGCGTACGGCGGAGCTCATCGCCGCCGCCCGGCGCGAGGCCGGCCTCGGCCCGGTGCCCGACGCGACCAGCACCGGCCTCGAGGGTGCCCGCGGTGCGACTGTGGACGGCATCCACGTGCACGGCCTGCGGGTACGCGGCATGGTCGCCCACCAGGAGGTCCTGTTCGGCGGCGTGGGGGAGACCCTCACCATCCGGCACGACTCGCTGGACCGGGTGTCGTTCACGCCGGGCGTCCTGGCCGGGCTGCGCGCGATCGCCGACCACCCCGGGCTCACCGTCGGGCTGGAGAACTTCCTGCACATCGACTGATCCGCCGCGAGTTCTGCAGGTTAGTGCACTGCACTGATGTGCAGGTAACGGCACCTTCCGCTGTCCGTTGAGGAAAGCAAGGCTTCGGCCAAGCAGTACCTCCAACGAACGAGAAGGATCCTCCATGCGCAAGATCTCGGGCTTCGCATCCCTTGCTGCCCTCGCCGTCACGGCCGCCACCTTCCAGGCCGTCGACGGCGCGGCAGTGGCCCAGCCGACCCGGTCCCATGATCGGCAGAGCGCGGTCGACGCACTCCGTCAGCACCCGGCCGCCGCGCTCACCAGCGACGGCACGACGTACCGGGTCACCGACCGGATCACGGACGCGAACGGCGCCACCCACGTCCGCATGGACCGCTTCTACCGCGGCCTCCCGGTCCTCGGCGGCGACCTGGTCGTCCACCAGGGCAGCACGGGCGCCTTCAAGGGCGTGAGCAAGACCCTGGACCGGGCGGTCCGCCTCTCCGTCACCCCGACGGTCCCCAAGGCCGCGGCGGACGCGAAGGTCGCGCGCCCGGCCGAGCGGACCCGCCTCGTGGTCGACGCGACGTCCGGCACCGCCCGCCTCGCGTGGGAGGTCCTCACCGCCGGCAAGCAGCACGACGGCACGCCGAGCCGGCTCGCGACGTACGTCGACGCGACGACCGGCGCGGTGATCCGCCGCGAGCAGCAGATCCAGACCGTCGACGGCTCCGGCCAGACGCTCTACAGCGGGACCGTCACGCTGAGCGTCACCAAGTCCGGCACGACCTACCAGCTCAAGAACGACAGCCTGCGCGGCAACACGTACACGACCGACATGAACAACAAGTCCGACTCGGCCGCCTGCCAGCTGCTCGGCACCAACTGCGCGACCGGCACGCTGATCACCTCGGCCAGCACGGTGTTCGGCAACGGCACCAACGCCAACCGGGCCAGCGCCGGCGCCGATGCGCAGTACGGCAGCAACGAGACCTGGGACTACTACAAGGCGACGTTCAACCGGGACGGCATCTTCGGCAACGGCAAGGGCTCCTACAACCGGGTGCACTACGGCAAGAACTACGTCAACGCGTTCTGGGACGGCACGAAGATGACGTACGGCGACGGCGACGGCACCAACTACGGCCCGCTGGTCTCCCTCGACGTGGCCGGCCACGAGATGAGCCACGGCGTCACCGAGAACACCGCCGGCCTGACCTACTCCGGCGAGTCCGGCGGCCTGAACGAGGCCACCTCGGACATCTTCGGCACCATGGTGGAGTTCTACGCCAACAACGCCAACGACCCCGGCGACTACCTGATCGGCGAGGAGTTCGACCTCAAGAACCACGTCGGCTTCCGCCGGATGGACAAGCCCAGCAGCGACGGCGCGTCGTACGACTGCTGGTCGGCGCTGGCCGGCCAGGACGACGTCCACTACTCCTCGGGCATCGGCAACCACTTCTTCTACCTGCTGTCCGAGGGCTCGGGCGCCAAGACGCTGAACGGCGTCTCCTACAACAGCCCGACCTGCAACGGCTCGACGGTCACCGGCATCGGCCGGGACGCCGCGGCGGCCATCTGGTACCGCGCGCTCACCGTCTACATGACCTCGAGCACGAACTACTCGGGTGCCCGCACGGCCACCCTCAACGCGGCTCGCGACCTCTACGGCGCGGGCAGCACCCAGTACAACACCGTCGCGGCGGCATGGAGCGCGGTCAACGTCAGCTGACCGCCGCTGCCGACGCACAGGGGCTCGCGCACCACGGAACTGGCGCGGGCCCCTGTGCCCATTTCGACGCAGGTCGAGCTACGGCTCGACCGTCACTTTGATGGCCTCGCCGTTCTTGACGATGTCGAAGGCCGACAGCACGTCGTCGAGCGGGATGTGCCGGGTGATCAGGTCCTTGACCGGCACCTGGCCCGACGAGATGTACTCCAGCGCGCGCTTGTTGTGCTCGGGCGCGGAGCCGTTGGCGCCGTGGATGTGCAGCTGGCGGTAGTGCACGACGTTGGAGTCGCAGGTGATCGTGGGGTTCGTCTTCGGCAGCCCGCCGAAGAACGAGATCCGTCCGTTGCGCGCGGCCATCGCGATCGCCTGCTCCTGGGTGACGTTCGCGGCGGTCGCGGTGATCACCACGTCCGCGCCGCGGCCGCCGGTGAGCTCCATGACCCGCTCGACCACGTCGACCTCGGAGGCGTCGATGGTCTCGTCGGGCTGGACGGCGTCGGCGGACATCTTCAGCCGGTCGGCGTTGACGTCGACCAGGTAGACCGGGCCGCACTCGTGCACGCCGCGGGCGATCCGGATGTGCATGCAGCCGATCGGGCCGGCGCCGAACACCACGACGGTGTCGCCCGGCTCGATGCCGAGCAGCTCCTGGGCGTTGATCGCGCAGGCGAACGGCTCGGCCGCGGACGCCTCGTCGTACCCGACGTTGTCGGGGATCCGGTTCAGGCCGTCGACCTTGAGCACCTGGCGGGGCACGATCATGTACTCGGCGAAGCCGCCGTCGTACTGGTAGCCGACCGAGGTCTGGTTCTGGCAGACCGCCATCCAGCCCTTCCGGCACTCGTAGCACTCGCCGCACGGCACCGCGGCGATCACCTGGGCCCGGTCGCCGACCTGCCAGTCCGAGCCGTACGTCGCGTTGACGTCGGCGCCGACCTCGACCACCTCGCCGGCGATCTCGTGGCCGATGGTGCGCGGGGGAGTCAGGTTCTGGTGGCCGTTGTGGAAGATCTTCACATCGGTCCCGCAGGTGGAGCAGTTGCGCACCCGCAGCTTGATCTCGTCCGGGCCGCACTCGGGCTCGGGCACGTCCTCCAGACGCACGTCCTCCGGGGCATAGAAGCGCAGGGCCTTCATCTCTCCTCCTGAAGTCTCATCTCGGGCGACGATACCGCATTTGTGTGGATTTTGACCCGGTCATGTTGGAACAAGCCCTTGACGGGATGGATGCGAGCAGCATATAAACACAAACAAAGATCTGTGTGGCCGGGCTCACAGTCCGGCCCGTCGAGAGAAGGTGCGATGGCCACCACCACGTCTACCCCCGCCGCTGCCGCACAGCGCGCCTCCGCGCGGGTCCACGTCCAGCGCTTCGGCACGTTCCTGTCGAACATGGTGATGCCGAACATCGGCGCGATCATCGCCTGGGGCCTGATCACCGCCTTCTTCATCCCGGTGGGCTGGACGCCCAACGAGAAGATCGCGACGATAGTCGGCCCGGGCATCTACTACCTCATCCCCCTGCTCATCGCGTACACCGGCGGCTACAACGTCTACCGGATCCGCGGTGGCGTCGTCGGCGCCACCGCGACGCTCGGCATCATCATGGCGACCAGCTCCCCGCTGTTCGACAAGGCGTACGCCGACACCGGTGGCTCGCCGATGTTCCTCGGCGCCATGATCATGGGGCCGCTCGGCGCCTACGTGATCAAGCGGCTCGACCGGCTCTGGGACGGCAAGATCAGGCCGGGCTTCGAGATGCTGGTCAACAACTTCTCGGCCGGCATCTCCGCGGCGTTGCTGGCGATCGGCGCGATGTTCATCCTCGGCCCGATCCTGCGCGCGGTGATGGAGGGACTCGGCAACGTCGTCGAGTTCCTGGTCAACCACAGCCTGCTGCCGTTCACCGCGATCTTCATCGAGCCCGCGAAGGTGCTGTTCCTCAACAACGCCATCAACCACGGCGTGCTGACGCCGCTCGGCCTCGACCAGTCCAAGGAGATCGGCCACTCCGCGCTGTTCCTGCTCGAGGCCAACCCCGGCCCCGGCGCCGGCCTCCTGCTCGCGTTCATGGTCTTCGGCAAGGGCGTCGCCAAGGCCACGGCGCCGGGCGCGTTCATCATCCAGTTCTTCGGTGGCATCCACGAGGTCTACTTCCCGTACGTGCTGGCGAAGCCGCGGCTGCTGCTCGCGCTGATCGCCGGTGGCGCGACGGGCACGCTGATGAACGTCATCTTCGACTCCGGCCTGGTCGCCCCGGCCGCGCCGGGCTCGATCTTCGCCGTCTACTCCTCGTTGGCCAAGGGCAGCGCGGTCGGCGTCACGCTCTGCTGGTCCAGCGCGCTGGTCGTCACCTTCGTGATCGCCGGCGTGCTGCTGAAGATGGACCGCTCCGAGGACGAGATCGACCTGACGAGCGCGACCGCGCAGATGGAGTCCACCAAGGGCAAGAAGTCGGTCGCCTCGTGGCTGGTCGAGGGCAACGAGGCGGCCGCCGGCCCGGTCCGCTCGATCGTGTTCGCCTGCGACGCCGGCATGGGCTCCTCGGCGATGGGCGCCTCGGTGCTGCGCAAGAAGGTCCACGACGCCGGCTTCGGCGAGGTCACGGTGGTCAACCAGGCCATCGCCAACCTGCGCGACGAGTACGACGTCGTGGTCACCCACCAGGACCTCACCGACCGGGCCCGGCAGCAGACCCCGTCCGCCGTGCACGTCTCCGTGGAGAACTTCATGGCCAGCCCGCGGTACGACGACGTCGTCGACCTGGTCCGTTCCCGCAACGGCGGCGGCTCCGGTGCGCCGGCGGCGGCGGACGAGCCCGCGGCGTCGGGTCGCCTGCTGGCCGAGGAGTCGATCGTCCTGGACGGCGGCTCGGCCTCCCGCGACGAGGCGATCACCCGCGCCGGGGAGCTGCTGGTCGCCGCCGGGGCAGCGGGTCCGGCGTACATCGAGGCGATGCACGAGCGCGAGCGGTCGATCTCGACCGCGATGGGCAGCGGCCTGGCGATCCCGCACGGCACCAACGAGGCCAAGGCCGAGGTGCAGCGCACGGCGATCTCGTTCGTGCGCTACCCGGACGGGGTCGACTGGAACGGCAAGCAGGTGCACTTCGTCGTCGGCATCGCCGCGCTCGGCAACGAGCACCTCAAGCTCCTGGCCCGGATCGCGGAGGTCTTCACCGACCCCGCCCAGGTCGAGCGGCTCGAGGCGGCGCAGTCGGCCGACGACGTCCTCGCCGTCCTCGGGGAGGTCGCCCCCGTCTAGAGGAGCCGCGCCACCGCTGCCACCAGTGCGGCACCGAACACCACCACGAGGAACGGCGCCCGCAGGAGCAGCAGCACCACCGCCACCAGCAGCCCGAGGGCACGAGCATCGACCACGAGCTCGTGCCCTCGGGTGAACACCTGCACAGCGACGAGCGCGGACAGCAGCGCGACCGGGATCAGGTCCGCCACCCGCTCGACCACCGGTCGCTCGAGGACCCGCGGCGGCACCGACAGGCCGGCCAGCTTGAGCAGGTAGCAGCCGACCGCGGCGACGAGCACCGCCGTCCACATCATCGGGACCTCACCGGACCTGCTCCTTGGTCAGGACGCCGGCGACCAGCGCGACGCCCGCCGCGGCCAGCACCGGTACGCCGGCCGGCGCGAGCGGCACGATGCCCAGCGCGACCGCGGCGGCGGCCACCGCGACCAGCTGGTTGCGGCGGCGGTGCAGCCGCGGCCACAGCAGCGCGAGGAACGCGGCGCCGACCGCGGCGTCGAGGCCGTACTTCCGCGGGTCGCCGAGGGCGTTGCCCGCGACCGCGCCGGCGAGCGTGGCGACGTTCCACAGCACGAAGATCGACACGCCGGTGACCAGGAAGCCCAGGCGGGCCGCGTCCCGGGTCTCGCGGGTCACCGACATCGCCGTCGACTCGTCGATCAGGACGTGGGCGGCCAGCGCTCGCCTGACGCCGCGCCAGGCGAGCAGCGGCGCCAGGCGCAGCCCGTAGAGCGTGTTCCGGGTGCCGAGCAGCAGGGCGGTGAGCGCGCCGGAGATCGGGGCGCCGCCGGCGGCCACGACGCCGACCAGCGCGAACTGGCTGGCGCCGGTGAACACCAGCAGCGAGAGCGCGCAGGTCTGCGCGACGGTCAGGCCGGCCGCGACGGAGACGGCGCCGAACGAGACGCCGTACGCACCGGTCGCGACGCCCACGCCGAGGCTGTCGCGGATGATCGCGCGCCGCTGCGGTGCGGGCAGCGGCGTGTCGGTCACGCGGGAGAGGTTAGCGGCGGCGTACCCGCACCGGGTCGGGCCGGTGGTGGAAGTCGTGCAGCAGCACGTAGGTGAGCAGGAGCCCGGCGAGCAGGCCCCAGCCGACGCCGGCGGCGGCGAGGGCGGGGACGGCGGTCTCGTGGACCAGCCAGATGCCGGCGAGCATGCCCACGATCAGCGCGGTGACCACCACGAGGATGCGGTGGAGGCGGGGCAGTGGACCGAACACAGAACCAGCATCACCCACCGGCCCCGGAAATCAAGAGGAACCTGCTAGGCGAGTGCCGTGTGCAGCCGGACCTGCTTGACCAGGGTGGCGCCGGTGCCGTCCAGGTCGAGCTCGCGGTGCGCCTGGTCCGGCGCCCATCCGGCCTCGGTCAGGAAGGTCCGCAGCGCGTCGTCCGAGGCGACCGCCCAGAGCACCGCGCGGCGGAACCGGTCGGCCACCAGGGTGTCGACGGCCGCCTGCAGCAGCCGCGAGCCGTGCCCCTTGCCGCGCTCCTCGGGGTCGACGGTCAGCTCGGCGATCTCCGCGTCGGACACGGGGTCGCAGTCGGGGTCCGACGCCGGCGTGGTGATCGCGAAGCCGACCGCCCGGTTGCGCTCGAGCGCGACCAGCACCCGGTTGCGCGCGTCGCGCGGCTTCGACAGCGAGGCGTGCCAGGCGGCGGTCGCCGCATCGACGTCGTCGGGGAGCGCCTCGGCCGGCACCAGCCCGGCGTACGTCGAGCGCCAGGTGCGCAGCTGGAGCTCGGCGATCGCGGGGGCGTCGTCGGCCCACGCGACGCGGACCGACACGTCACTCATGGCGCCATCCTGTCAGCCGTGAATGATGTTACAAATCCACGCGCGGGATGCAGACATCTGTAACACCCTCCGGTACCGTCGGGCCGTGTCCTTCGACGACCTCCTCGCCGACGACGGTCGGGTCGAGCCCCGGGACGAGATGCCCGACGCCTACCGGCGCACGCTCGTCCGCCAGATCGCCCAGCACGCGCACTCTGAGATCATCGGCATGCAGCCCGAGGGCAACTGGATCAGCCGGGCGCCGAGCCTGCGCCGCAAGGCGATCCTGATGGCCAAGGTGCAGGACGAGGCCGGCCACGGGCTCTACCTCTACGCCGCCGCCGAGACCCTCGGCGTGGACCGCGCGGACCTGCTCGACCAACTGCACACCGGCCGGCAGAAGTACTCCTCGATCTTCAACTACCCGACCCTCACCTGGGCCGACGTCGGTGCGATCGGCTGGCTGGTCGACGGCGCCGCGATCGTCAACCAGGTGCCGCTGTGCCGCTGCTCCTACGGCCCCTACGCCCGGGCGATGGTGCGGATCTGCAAGGAGGAGTCCTTCCACCAGCGGCAGGGTTTCGAGATCCTGCACACGCTCTCGCACGGCACCCCCGCGCAGCAGGCGATGGCGCAGGACGCCGTCGACCGGTACTGGTGGCCGGCGCTGATGATGTTCGGCCCGCCGGACGACGACTCGCCGAACTCCGAGCAGTCGATGGCGTGGGGGATCAAGCGATTCTCGAACGACGAGCTGCGGCAGCGGTTCGTCGACATGACCGTGCCGCAGGCCGAGGCGCTCGGGCTCACGCTGCCGGACCCGGCGATCGCCTGGAACGAGGAGCGCGGCCACTACGACTTCGGCCCGATCGACTTCACCGAGCTGTTCGAGGTGATCAGGGGCAACGGCCCCTGCAACCGGGAGCGGATGGCGCACAAGGTGCAGGCGCACGAGGACGGCGCCTGGGTGCGCGAGGCCGCCTCGGCCTACGCCGCCAAGCAGGCCGCGCGGTCGGAGGGTGCGGCGTGAGGGACTGGCCGCTCTGGGAGGTGTTCGTGCGGTCCCGCCGGGGGCTCTCGCACGTGCACGTCGGCTCGCTGCACGCGCCGGACGCGGAGATGGCGCTGCGCAACGCGCGCGACCTCTACACCCGGCGCCAGGAGGGCGTCTCGCTGTGGGTCGTGCCGTCCGCGGAGATCGTCGCCTCGGACCCGGGCGAGCGGGACGCGTTCTTCGAGCCCGCCGGCGACAAGGTCTACCGGCACCCGACCTTCTACGACGTGCCGGAGGGGGTCGAGCACCTGTGACGTCGGTCGATTATGTCCTGGGCCTGGCCGATGATGCCCTGATCGCAGCTCAGCGGATGGGCTGGTGGATCAGCCGCGCGCCGCAGCTCGAGGAGGACGTCGCGCTCGCGAACATCGGCCTCGACCAGCTCGGCCAGGCGCGCACCCTGCTGTCGTACGCCGGGCAGCTCGAGGGCCAGGGGCGCACCGAGGACGACCTCGCGTACCTGCGCGACGAGCGCGAGTTCCGCAACGTCTGGCTGGTCGAGCGCGCGCAGACCGACTTCGGCGTGGCGATGGCGCGGCTGCTGCTGTTCGCCGCCTGGCAGTCCGAGCTGTACGGCGCGCTGGCCGGGTGCGACGACGCGACGCTGTCCGGTGTGGCCGGCAAGGCGGTCAAGGAGGTCGCCTACCACCTCGACCACGCCTCGCGCTGGGTGGTCCGGCTCGGCGACGGCACCGACGAGTCGCACGCGCGGATGCAGGCGGCGCTCGACGCGGAGTGGCCCTACGTCGACGAGCTGTTCCGCCCCGTCGAGGGCGCGGTCGTCGACCCGGCCGCGCTGCGCGCGCCTGTGCTGGCTCGGATCGAGCCGGTCGTGGCCGAGGCGACGCTCGCCGTACCCGACGTGGCGCCGGCGCGCGGCGGCGGCCGCGCGGGCCTGCACACCGAGGAGATGGGCTACCTGCTCGCGGAGATGCAGCACCTGCACCGCTCGCACCCGGGGGCGACGTGGTGACGACCGCGGCGTGGCGGATCGCCGCCGACCTGCCCGATCCCGAGCTGCCGGTCGTGACGATCGCCGACCTCGGCATCCTGCGCGACGTCACCGAGGACGACCAGGGCCGCGTGCACGTGCAGATCACGCCGACGTACTCCGGCTGCCCGGCGATGGAGACCATCAGCGAGGACCTCGTGGCGGCGCTGACCCAGGCCGGCTACCAGCGCGTCGACGTCGAGTTCGTGCTGTCGCCGGCCTGGACGACGGACTGGATGACCGACGAGGCGAAGGAGAAGCTGCGGGCCTACGGCATCGCCCCGCCCGGGCCGGTCCGGGGCGGGCCGGTCTCCCTCTCCCTGGCCGTGCGGTGCCCCCGGTGCGGGTCGCCGGAGACCCGCGAGTCGAGCCGGTTCGGGTCGACGGCCTGCAAGTCGCTGTGGGTGTGCCGCAGCTGCCACGAGCCGTTCGACCACTTCAAGGCCCTGTGATGTCGGCGGCCTTCCACTCGCTGCGGGTCGCGGCGATCGACGAGCTGACCGACGACGCGGTGGCGCTGACCTTCGAGGTGCCGCCGGCGCTCGCGGACGAGTTCCGCTTCGAGCACGGGCAGCACCTGTCGATCCGGGGCGGCGACGACGTGCGCCGGTCCTACTCGATCTGCTCGCCGCCGTCGTCCGGCGTGCTGCGCATCGGCGTGAAGCGGCTGCCCGGCGGCGCGTTCAGCGAGGGCGTGGTGTCCCGCCTGGTGGTCGGCGACACGCTCGAGGTGATGACGCCCGCCGGGCGGTTCACCTCCGCGATCGACCCGACCGCCCGCCGTACGTACGTCGCGGTCGCGGCCGGCTCCGGCATCACGCCGGTGCTGTCGATCCTCGCCGCGATCCTCGAGGGCGAGCCCGGGTCGCAGGTGCTGCTGGTCTACGCGAACCGCACCCACCGGTCGGTGATGTTCCTCGACGAGGTGCACGACCTCAAGGACCGCTACCCGGCCCGGTTCCAGGTGGTGCACGTGCTCTCGCGGGAGACCCAGGAGGTCGAGCTGCTGTCCGGGCGGCTGGACGGCGACCGGCTGTCGCGGATCCTCGCCGCGCTGATGCCGGCCGACGAGGTCGACCAGTTCTTCCTGTGCGGGCCCCAGCAGATGGTCGTCGACCTGCGCGCGACCCTGGCCGCCCTCGGCGTCCCGTCGGCGCACGTGCACACGGAGCTCTTCCACGCCGACCCGGTGCCGCGCGCGCCGGTCGAGGCGCTCGACGTGCCGGACGGCGCGGCGCACGTGACGATCCGCCTGGACGGCCGGTCGTCGGAGCTCGACCTGCGCCCCGACGCCGACCCGGTGCTGGACGCCGCGATGGCGGTCCGCTCCGACCTGCCGTTCGCCTGCAAGGGCGGCGTCTGCGGCACCTGCCGCGCGCGGCTGGTCGACGGGACCGTCGCGATGGACGCCAACTACGCGCTGGAGCCCGAGGAGATCGAGCGCGGCTACGTGCTCACCTGCCAGGCGCACCCCACGTCGGCGAAGGTGGTCCTCGACTTCGACGGTTGAGGGCCGCGACTAGGGTCGAGGACATGGAGATTCGCAACCTCGGCGCGAGCGGGCTCAAGGTCTCGGCGATCGCGTACGGCAACTGGCTGACGCACGGGTCGCAGGTCGAGGAGGAGGCCGCGCTGGCGTGCGTGCGCCGCGCGCTGGACGAGGGCATCACGACGTTCGACACCGCGGACGTCTACGCCAACACCCGCGCGGAGTCCGTGCTCGGTCGGGCGCTGCAGGGCGAGCGTCGCGAGGGCCTCGAGATCCTCACCAAGGTCTACTGGCCGACCGGCCCGGGCAAGCACAACGACCACGGGCTGTCGCGCAAGCACATCATGGAGTCGATCCACGGCTCGCTGCGGCGCCTGGGCACCGACTACGTCGACGTGTACCAGGCGCACCGGTACGACGACGAGACGCCGCTCGAGGAGACCATGGAGGCGTTCGCCGACGTGGTGCGCCAGGGCAAGGCGCTCTACATCGGCGTCTCGGAGTGGCGGGCGGAGCAGATCCGCGCCGCGCACGAGCTCGCCCGCGAGCTGCGCATCTCGCTGGTCTCCAA
This sequence comes from Nocardioides aquiterrae, assembly GCF_039526625.1. Classification (NCBI taxonomy): domain Bacteria; kingdom Bacillati; phylum Actinomycetota; class Actinomycetes; order Propionibacteriales; family Nocardioidaceae; genus Nocardioides; species Nocardioides aquiterrae. Next base: position 84,555 of record NZ_BAAAJE010000018.1, on the reverse strand, counting down.
CCAGCCGCAGTACAACATGATCTGGCGGGTCATCGAGACCGAGATCGAGCCGACCTGCCGCGAGCTGGGCATCGGGCAGGTCGTGTTCTCGCCGATCGCGCAGGGCGTCCTCACCGGCAAGTACGTCCCGGGCCAGCCGCACCCGGAGGGGTCGCGCGCGACCGACGACAAGGGCGGCGCCGACATGATCAGCCGCTGGATGCAGGACGACGTGCTCGAGCGGGTCCAGCAGCTCCGGCCGATCGCCGACCAGGCCGGGCTGACCATGGCGCAGCTCGCCGTCGCCTGGGTGCTCCAGAACGACAACGTCTCGACCGCCATCGTCGGCGCGAGCCGGCCGGACCAGGTCAGCGACAACGCCCGCGCCGCCGGCATCCGGCTCGACGCCGACACGATGAAGGCGATCGACGAGGTGCTCGACCCGGTCGTGGTCCGCGACCCGGAGCGCACCCAGCAGGTACGCCGCGCGGACCTGATGCGGCGCTGATCTCTGGGGCTGAGCGGCTCAGCGGTAGGTGTCGGGCAGCTTCTGTCCGACCTTCACCTGCGCCTTGGGCAGCCGCATGAACTTCATCTGCAGCGCGCGCGAGATCGCGTAGAAGGTCAGGCCGCGGTAGGACTCGTCGGGGAACCGGCGGGCCAGCTCGCGACGCAGCCGGAACCGCAGCGTGACCATGTCGAACAGCACGAACAGCACCATGATCATCAGCAGCGTGTTGCCCCAGCGGGCGAGGGTGGGGTTGCCGGAGTAGCCGAGCACCAGCGTGACCAGCAGCAGCGGGATCACCAGCTCGATCAGCGAGAAGCGGACGTCGACGAAGTCGCGGACGAACCGGCGCACCGGACCGCGGTCGCGGGCCGGGTAGTAGCGCTCGTCCCCGCTCTTCATCGCCTGCCGGACCCGCTGGCTGGACTCCGCCCGGGTGCTGCGCTGGGCGGCCGCGAGCTCCTTGCGGGTCCGCGGCGTCTTCGCCCGCGCCTTGGCGGCGGCCTCCGCCTCCTTGCGGGTCGGGGTCGGCCGGCCCTTGCCGCCCACCTTCTCGGGAGCGGTCTCGGCGGAGGGGGTCTCGGTCTTGCTGCGACGGAACAACGCGGGGCCTTACAGGAGTCGGGGAGGATCGCGCCCAGCCTACCGGCGTGGAACCTCGTCTAGGCTGGTGCCATGGGACTCTGGCAGCGCTTCACCCTGATCTTCCGCTCGAAGGCGAACAAGGCGCTCGACCGCGCCGAGGACCCGCGCGAGACCCTCGACTACAGCTACCAGCGGCAGCTGGACCTGCTCTCGAAGGTACGCCGGGGCGTGGCGGACGTCGCCACCAGCCGCAAGCGGGTCGAGCTGCAGATCAACCAGCTCGACCAGCAGTCCGCCAAGCTGCAGGACCAGGCGCAGAAGGCCATCTCGATGGAGCGCGAGGACCTCGCCCGGGAGGCGCTGACCCGCAAGTCCGGCCTCACCACCCAGATCAACGACCTCAAGGCCCAGCACGCCCAGCTGCAGGCCGAGGAGGAGAAGCTCACGCTCGCCCAGCAGCGGCTGCAGGCGAAGGTCGAGTCGTTCCGCACCCGCAAGGAGACGATCAAGGCGACGTACACCGCCGCCGAGGCGCAGACGCGCATCAACGAGGCGTTCTCCGGCCTCGGCGACGAGCTCGGCGACGTCGGGCAGGCGATACAGCGTGCCGAGGACAAGACCGCGCAGATGCAGGCCCGCGCCGGCGCCATCGACGAGCTGATCGCGTCCGGTGCGCTGGAGGACGTCACCGGCGGCGGTGGCGACGACATCGCCCGCGAGCTCGAGGCGATGAGCTCGCAGGCCGACGTCGAGGCGGAGCTCGCGGCGCTGAAGGCCGGCTCCGCCCCGCCGCCCCCGCAGGCCATCGAGCCGGCCGAGGACGGAGGCGACATCATCGCCACCGAGCAGCAGAAGACTGAGGGCAACCAGGCCTGACCCGGACCGGATCCGGCTTGGTGCCACCCGGGAGAATCGGGTCATGGCACGTACGCGTTTCGTCGGCGACACGGGGCTCACCGCCCGGATGACGGCGGTGCTGTTCCTGCTCGGCGGCCTGTTCGTGGGGCTGATCGCGATCCTGATCGCCGTCCTGCCGCTGCAGTGGGCGCCGTTCATCGCGGTCATCGGCCTCGGCCTGGTCTGGTTCCAGTGGTACAACTCCGACACCGTCGCCATGAAGGCGATGCGGGCCCGTGAGGTGTCGCCCCAGGAGGCGCCCGAGCTGCACGAGATGATCGGCCGCCTGTGCGCGCTCGCGGACATGCCGAAGCCGCGGGTGGGCATCGCCGACACGGACCTGCCGAACGCGTTCGCCACCGGCCGGTCCCCGAAGCGGTCCGTCGTGGTCGTGACCACCGGCATCCTGCGCCGCCTCGACGCCGAGGAGCTCGAGGCCGTCCTCGCGCACGAGCTGTCCCACGTCGCGCACCGCGACGTGCTGGTGATGACGGTGGCCTCGTCCGCGGGCATCATCGCCGCGATGCTCACCCGCGGCGCCCAGTACGGCGCGATCTTCGGCGGCGGCCGCCGGGACAACAACAACGGGGCGCCGGTGTGGCTGATCGTGCTCGTCATCAGCCTGGTGACCTACGCGATCAGCTTCCTGCTGCTGCGCCTCCTCTCGCGCTACCGCGAGCTGTCCGCCGACCGGGCCGCCGCCTACCTCACCATGAAGCCGCACGCGCTGGCGTCCGCGCTGCAGAAGATCACCGGCGAGATCAACCGGATCCCCGACCGCGACCTGCGCGCGAGCCAGGCGATGAACGCGTTCTTCATCGCGCCGGCGGTCCGCGGCGTCTCGCTGCGCACGCTCACCTCGACGCACCCCTCGCTCGAGCAGCGGTTGGAGCAGCTCGCGCGGATCCAGGCCGAGCTGAACCGGCCGGCCTGACGACATGGGCTTCTGGGACGTCATCACGGGCCGGACCCGGCCCAAGCAGGCCAACCTGGACGCGCTGTTCGGCATACCGAGCGCGGCGATCACCCTGCAGGCATCGCTCGGGCTGGAGCCGACCGGGAACGGCGCGGTCTGCTACCGCGCGGCGGAGGGGCCGGCGTTCCGCCAGACCCAGGACGACGTGGTCGCGCTCCTCGACGCGGACCCGGAGGCGCCGCCGGTGGAGGTGACCCGCGACGAGTACGGCTACACGTGGCTGCTCAACCGGCACGACCCCGCCGACATCTCCGGCCTGGTCACCGACCTGCACGCGGTGAACACCTCGCTGGAGGCGCAGGGCTTCGGGCCCGGGCTGCTGTGCTCCCTGGTGCCGTTCGCCGACGCCGGCGGCCGGACCGTCGGGCTCGTGTACCTCTACAAGCAGGGCACGTTCTACCCGTTCGCGCCGAAGCCCGGCGCCGGCCGGCAGCGCGACAACCTGCTGGAGATCCAGGTGCGGGACGCGCTCGCCGGCGAGCTGCCGCTCGAGGAGGACCTGAGCCGGTGGCTCGCGGTGTGGGGCGCGCCGGGTCTCTGACGGCCCCTCGCCCCGCGGGGTGGTTGGCGACCCCACGCCCGGTGCCCTAGCCTGCGGCGCGACATCGACCAGCCTATGGGGAGGCTCGCCGCGATGATTGACACGGATGCCCGCGACGCGACACGCGTCGCCGAGATCGGGAAGTACCGGGTTCTGACGGAGCCGCCGCGTCCCGATCTCCTCGCGCTCGTGGAGGTGGCCGCGCAGGTCGCCCAGGTGCCGATGGCCACCATCAACCTGATCACCGACACCGAGCAGGTCCAGGTGGCCACCCACGGGTTCGACGCGTCGGTGTGCCTGCGGGAGGACTCGATGTGCAACGTCGTGCTGCACGACGGCGCGCCGGTCGTCGTACCGGACGCGAGCGTGGACGAGCGGTTCCGTGACAACCCGTTCGTGACCGGCGTGCTCGGCGACGTGCGGTTCTACGCGACCCACCAGCTGCGGACGCCCGAGGGCGTGGTGATCGGCACCCTCTGCGTGTTCGACACCGTGCCCCGCGAGCTCACCGACGAGCAGGCGCACGCGCTGGTGGGTCTCGCGGACCGGGTCGTCGACCTGCTCGAGCTGGAGCTGCGCACCCGGGAGCTGAAGCGCTCGAACGAGCAGCTCGCGGCGTTCGCGGGCCAGGTCAGCCACGACCTCCGCAACCCGCTCACCGCGGTCACCATGTCGCTCGACCTGATCGGGGACGGGCTGGGCCCGCACGACGCCAGGTCGCCCCTCGTGCAGCGCGCGCTGAGCGGGACCGAGCGGATGCAGTCGCTCATCGACGACCTGCTCGCCTACGCGCGGGTGGGCGCCGAGCTGCAGCGGGTCCCGGTGGACCTGGCCGCCGTGCTGAGCGACGTGCGCGACGACCTCGCCGCGCCGCTGGCCGACGCCACAGTGGTCGCGGGGGAGCTGCCGACGGTCACCGGCGACCCCGTGCAGCTGCGCGCGGTCGTGCAGAACCTGGTCGCCAACGCCGCGAAGTTCACCCGGCCGGGCGAGCCGCCGTACGTCGAGATCGACGGCACGCGGATCGACGACGGCTGGCGGATCGAGGTCTGCGACCGTGGCCCGGGCATCCCCGAGGACCAGCGGGACCGGGTCTTCGAGCCGCTGGCGCGCATCGACGAGGAGGTCGAGGGCTCCGGCATCGGCCTGTCCACCTGCCGCCGGATCATCGAGGCCCACGGTGGCCGCATCGGACTGGCCGACGCGCCGTACGGCGGGACCTGCGCCTGGTTCGAGGTGCCGGACTAGTCCCGGGCGGTCTTGCCGGGCAGGGCCAGCATCCGCTCGAGGGCCACCAGCGCCCACTTCTCGGTCTCGGGGTCGACCTCGATCCGGTTGACGACCGTGCCGTCGACCAGGGCCTCCATCGCCCAGACGAAGTGGGGGAGGTCGATGCGGTTCATCGTCGAGCAGTAGCAGACGGTCTTGTCGAGGAAGACGATCCGCTTGTCCGGGTGGGCGTTCGCGAGCCGCTTGACGAGGTTGAGCTCGGTGCCGATCGCCCAGGCCGAGCCGGCGGGCGCGGCCTCGATGGTCTTGATGATGAACTCGGTGGAGCCCACCAGGTCGGCCTTGAGCACGACCTCGTGGCGGCACTCGGGGTGCACCAGGATGTTGATGCCCGGGATCTCGGCGCGCAGCGAGTCGACGACGTCGGGGGAGAAGCGGCCGTGCACGGAGCAGTGGCCCTTCCAGAGGATCATCTTCGCGTCGCGCAGCTGGTCGGCGGTGAGCCCGCCGTTCGGGCGGTGCGGGTCCCAGACCACGCAGTCGTCGAGCGAGAGGCCCATCTCGAGCACCGCGGTGTTGCGGCCGAGGTGCTGGTCGGGGAGGAAGAGCACCTTGGCGTCCGGCTTCTGCTGGAAGGCCCACTCGAGCGCGACCTCGGCGTTGCTGGAGGTGCAGACCACGCCGCCGTTGCGGCCGCAGAACGCCTTGATGTCGGCGGAGGAGTTCATGTAGGTGACGGGGACGACGCTGTCCGCGATGCCGGCGTCGGCCATCGCCTGCCAGGCCATCTCGACCTGGGTCAGCCGCGCCATGTCGGCCATCGAGCAGCCGGCCGCGAGGTCGGGGAGGATCACCTGCTGGTCCGGCCCGGTCAGGATGTCGGCCGACTCGGCCATGAAGTGCACGCCGCAGAAGACGATGTACTCCGCCTCCGGGCGGGCCGCCGCGTCTCGGGCGAGCTTGAACGAGTCGCCGGTGACGTCCGCGAACGCGATGACCTCGTCGCGCTGGTAGTGGTGCCCGAGCACGAACACCTTGTCGCCGAGCGCCTGCTTCGCGGCGAGCGCCCGCGCCACCAGGTCGGGGTCGGACGCCGCGGGCAGGTCGCCCGGGCACTCCACGCCCCGCTCGCTGTTGAGGTCGACGCCACGGCCCAGGGGCAGCAGCGGGAGGTCCACGGTCGTCATGGCGGAATCCTATTCTCGCGACACATCGGTCACCGCATTCACAGCAGTGCACCGTTGTGAACGTACGGCGCGGGCGGCTTCATCCCGTGCAGCCCGAGATATCCCTCGGTGTGCAGCTCGAGCCGGGCCGCGAAGCCCACGTCGAGCACCCACGGGTTCGCCGCGGTCACGTGACCGATGGTCGCGACCTCCGGGCCCTCGGCGAGCGCGGCCCACAACAGCCGGGTCGCCGTACGCCGGTTCGAGGCCGCGAGCAGCGCGACCCGGCCGCGCTCGTCGAGGTAGGCGTAGCCGGAGCCGGTGGTGGTGTCGGACACCAGCAGCCGCCACATCGACAGCATCAGCTCGTGGTCGGGCCCGTGGCCGGCGCCGCGCGCCGCGCGGTCGAGGGAGTCCATCAGCTCGACGTCCGCCGCGGTGCCCTCGCGCACCTTCTCCACCACGGGGATCGGCGACCGGTCGACGGTGCCGGTGAAGTACATCTGCGGGTGCAGCTCGAACCCCGCCTGGTGGTAGACCCGCGCGGCCTTCGGGTCCGAGGACGCCGACAGCATCCGCCGGGTGCAGGCCCGGCCGTGGTTCATCGCGGCGGCCAGCAGGGGCTTGCCGATGCCCTGGCCCTGCCGGTGGGGCAGGACGGCGTACGTCGCCAGGCACCACAGCACCTCGCGGCGGTACGACGTCGCGATGCCGACGATCCCCGTCTCGTCCTCGGCCACCCAGCAGCCGCCGGGGTCCGTGCGCACGATGTGGCAGGTCCGCCGGATCCACGACGAGCGGTGGGCGTCGGTCCGGCGGGCCGGCTCGGGGCCGCCGAGGCGCCGCATCCGGGTGTCGAGCTCGAAGAAGCCCTCGTCGCTGATCCGCTCGGCCTCGGGCACGTCCTCCAGAGTCATCGGTCGGATCTGCACGTCCGACAGACTAAGGGGGTGCGCATCCTCATCGCCCCGGACAAGTTCGCGGGAACGCTGACCGCCGTCGAGGCCGCCGACGCGATCGCCGCCGGCTGGCGCCGCCGGGCCCCGGACGACGAGATCGACCTGGCGCCGATGGCCGACGGCGGCCCCGGGTTCGTCGACGTGCTGCACGCCGCGCTCGGCGGCGAGCTGCTCGCGGTGACGGTGCGCGGACCCCACGGAGAGCCGACGCCGGCGACGCTGCTGCTGCATCACCACACGGCGTACGTCGAGGCCGCGCAGGCGTGCGGCCTGCACCTCACCGGCGGCGAGGGCGCCGAGTCCGCGTCGACGTACGGCGTCGGCGAGCTGCTCCTCGCCGCGATCGACGCCGGGGCGACCCGGATCGTGGTCGGGCTCGGCGGCAGCGGGACCAACGACGGGGGCGCCGGGCTGCTCGCGGCCGTCGGGGCGACCGCCGACCGCCCGCTCGACGCGGGCGCGACGGGGCTCTCCGGCATCCGGCACGTCGAGCTGCCGGCGTTCGACCTCGACCTGGTCGCCGCGACCGACGTCGACAACCCGCTCACCGGGCTGTTCGGTGCGACCAAGGTGTTCGGGCCGCAGAAGGGGATCGCCGAGGACCGGCTCCCGGTGCTCGACGGCTGGCTGGAGGAGCTCGCGGCGGCCACCGACCGCCGCGTCGCGCTCGAGAAGGGCGCGGGCGCCGCGGGCGGGCTGGGCTTCGCGCTGCTGCTGCTCGGCGCCACCCGCGAGCCCGGCATCGAGCTGGTCGCGCACGCGCTCCGGCTCCCCGAGCGGGCCCGGGCGGCCGACCTGGTGGTCACCGGCGAGGGCGCGTTCGACTACTCCAGCCGTGGCGGCAAGGTCCCGTACGGCGTCGCGGAGATCGCCGGCGCCGCGCTCCGGCCGTGCGTGGTGCTGGCCGGGCAGGTGCACGTGGGCTCGCGGGAGATGCGGGCGCTGGGCGTCGAGTCGGCGTACTCGCTGGTGGACGTGGTGGGGGAGGACCGCGCGTTCGCGGACCCCGCCGGCGCGCTCAGCGACCTGGCGGAGCGCGTGGCGCGCACCTGGTCCCGGGAATAACCCCTCGTGTGCGACCATTGACCGAGTAACACCCGTACCGACCTTGGGAGTACCGCACATGACCGAGCAGGTCGAGACCACCGAGCGCCGTACCGACTCCATCAACCTGAGCCCGGTCGCCGCAGCCAAGGTGAAGAGCCTCCTCGAGCAGGAGGGCCGTGACGATCTCTCGCTGCGCATCTCCGTGCAGCCGGGCGGCTGCTCGGGCCTCCGCTACCAGCTCTTCTTCGACGAGCGCAGCCTGGACGGCGACGTCGTCACCGACTTCGACGGCGTGTCCGTCGTCGTCGACCGGATGAGCGTCCCCTACCTCAACGGCGCGATGATCGACTTCGTGGACTCGATCGAGAAGCAGGGCTTCACGATCGACAACCCGAACGCCACCGGCTCCTGCGCCTGCGGCGACTCGTTCCACTGAGCCGGGCGGCAGCCTGACTCACTGATCAGCCCCGGACCTCGTGGAGGTCCGGGGCTGACGTGTCTCCGGAGGACGGCCATTGCTGCGCCCCGGGGGTCAGCGTGCCCGGATGAGCAGCGCGAACGCGAGCAGGCCGATGCCGAGGGCGAGCAGTCCCAGGTGGATCACCTTGACGATGCGTACGTCGCGAGCGGCTCTGCTGAACGCCGCGGCCGTGGCCGGGTCCGTCAGGTGGGGTTCGGGACGGTCCTCGTCGTCCCAGCGATGATGCAGCCGCACGCTGCCAGTGTCTCCCAGAGGTCAGCGGGTGGGCGTAGGCCAGCATCCCTCGGAGTCGCGAGAACCACCGTGTCAGGCGGCGGGTTCCCAGCGGAGCTCGAAGGGTGTCTGCCACATCTCCAGGAACGGCCGGCGGGTCGGCTGTTCGGTGTCGGTGGGCGTGCTCGGGAGCCGGCGGGTGCCGGTGTGGTCGACGAGGTAGATCGCGCCGTAGGGGTCGCGCCAGAGGTAGATGCCGGGGAAAGGTTGTCGGCACTCGAAGTGGCCGTGGGTCTTGATCCGGTGGTGGGTGGTGGTCATGGGCCCGTAGTTCCCGATCCCGGACACGCCGCCGTGGTCGTGGGGGATGGTGTGGTCCACCTGCATCGAGGAATCGGTGCAGGAGGCGTACGGGAACACGTCGGCCGGCGTCATCAGACGCACGGCCTGGCGATGTCGGTCCGGGATCTCGTAGGCGTCGACCGGTGCCCGGCCTTCGATGTCGAGCACCGGCTGGATGGTGAACTTCGCCTTGGGGCCGAGTACCTCGCGGACCCAGTCCTCGGTCACGGGGCCGTGGCCCTCGACCCGGGCGATGGGTTCGCGGTCGGGGCCGGCGTACATGTGCACGAACAGCACCACCGTGGGGAGCAGGTCCGCGACATCGGGCAGGTTGGGAACCTCCGACGCCGTGGTCTTGGGGAGCTGGCTGCCGGTCATCAAGAACAGCACCGCGAGGACGCGGCGCTCGTCGTCGGTGGCGTCGGGGAACGCGGTGGTGAGGTGCCGGGCGAACGCGGTGACGGCGGCGTCGATGGCGTTGATCGTGGCTAGGTCGGCGCGGATCAGGAACGAGGCCATCCCGTGGCCCTCGTTGGCCGTCTTCTTCGCGAACGCCGTTTTCGCGCGCCGTTCTTCCTTCTCCCTCGCCGCCTCGGCGGCGGCCTGGGCGACCTTGGCCTCGACCAGGGCCTCGAACCGGGTCCAGGTGATCCGCCCGTCCGCGGACTCCGCGACACCGGCGTCCACGTAGGCCGCCTGCTCGGGCGTCAGGTCGCGGGTGGCCTTGGTGACGTGCCGGGCGTAGGAGGCGCGCACTTCGCCGGCCAGCACGCGCTGCCACAGCTGGGGGTGGCGGTGGTGCAGGTCGAGGGCGTCGGCGATCAGCTGCCGGCCCGCGAAGGTGGACCGGCCGATCCGGGCCCCGAACGTGGCGGCGGCGAACTCGGTGACCTCCGGGGTCCCGGCACCGCCATACCGGCGAACCTGCTCCCGCCCCGGCAACGCCTGCGTCGCAGGGTCCAGCCGGTCGGGTGAGTGCACGACCGCCCACTGATAGGCCAACCGGAGCAGGTCGGTCTCCGCATCGCGGATGGTGTCCGCGCAGCGGCCGGCGGCGTCGAGGATCTGCTCCTCGGTCATCGCCTGCAGCGCTTCGGTCATGGGAACAGTCCAGCACCGGCCACCGACATTCAGGCCCCGAATCAGGCTCGAGATCCCATCATGTGAGATACTTTCCGAAACTTTCTTCGAGTCTTTACTTTCGGTGTGCGGCCACCCGCCGCCGGTGCGCCGGGAGACGGCCGCGACCACCCGCCCGCCGTTCCCGTCGTTGCCATGTCGTTCGCAACCACCTGCTGACCCGCAGGCCGCGGGCATGAGGCGGGGGGCTCGACAAGCTCGACCACCGGCGGCGCCCGGCGCCCGCCGTCCCCGTCGCTGCCATGTCGGTCGCCACCACCCACCCGCCCTCAGGCCGCGGGCATGGGGCGGGGGCTCGACAAGCTCGACCACCGGCGGCGCCCGGCGCCCGCCGTCCCCGTCGCTGCCCTGTCGGTCGCCACCACCCACCCGCCCTCAGGCCGCGGGCATGAGGCGGGGGTCTCGACAAGCTCGACCACCGGCGGCGCAGGCCACGGACACCCCTCGGGGGACTCGACAGGCTCGACCACCGGCGACGCAGACCGCGAGCCGGAGCGGACCGCGACCACCCGCCCGCCGTACCCCGTCGCTGCCTGTCGGTCGCAACCAGAAGCGGGCCGCGAGGTGCTGTCAGCCGGCGCTGCGTCCGTCGTACCGGAAGCTGCCGGAGCGCTCAGGCCTCGCCGTAGATCGCCCGGGCCAGCCGGGCGGCGGCCTCGGGGATCGCGATGTCGTGCTTGCCCTGCTCCTGCGCCAGCTGGGCGGCCGCGGCGCGGACCGGGCGGGCGAGGACGGCCTGGGCCGCGAGGCAGTCGGCGGTCATCTCGGCGGGGGACGAGGCGTCGTCGTACGCGAGTCGCTGGGCGGTCATGTCACCGACGCTAAGGGCTACCGATTGGTACTCCGAGCGGTACCGATCGGTAGTGTTCCGTCACGTGTCTCTGCTGATCGCGGGCTCCATCGCCACGGACCACCTGATGACCTTCGGTGGCAAGTTCGCCGACTCCCTCGTCGTCGAACAGCTCGACAAGCTCTCGGTGTCGTTCCTGGTGGACGACCTCGAGATCCGCCGGGGCGGTGTGGCCGCGAACATGTGCTTCGGCATGGGCCAGCTCGGCCTGCGGCCGGTGCTCGTCGGTGCGGCCGGTGAGGACTTCGCCGACTACCGGTCGTGGCTCGAGCGGCACGGCGTGGACTGCGGCCACGTGCGGATCTCCGACAGCCAGCACACCGCGCGCTTCGTGTGCACCACCGACCCGACCGGGGCCCAGATCGCGTCGTTCTACCCCGGCGCGATGAGCGAGGCCCGGCTGATCGAGCTGGGGCCGATCGCGGCCCGGGTGGGGGAGCCGGAGTACGTCCTGATCGGGGCCGACGACCCCGACGGCATGCTCCGGCACACCGACGAGTGCCGGCAGCGTGGCTACCCGTTCATCGCCGACCCGAGCCAGCAACTCGCGTTCAGCGGCGGCGAGCTGATCCGCAAGCTCATCGACGGCGCGGCGATCCTGTTCTCGAACGAGTACGAGTCGGCGATGATCGAGCAGAAGACCGGCTGGTCGCCCGAGGAGATCCTCGAGCGGGTCGGCATCCAGGTCACCACGCTCGGCAAGGACGGCGCGCGGATCCTGCGCGCCGGCGAGGAGCCGATCGAGCTGCACGCCGCGAAGAACGTCACCGCCGTCGAGCCGACCGGGGTGGGCGACGCCTTCCGCGCCGGCTTCCTGGCGGCGATGGCCTGGCACGTCGGCCTCGAGCGGGCCGCGCAGGTCGGCTGCGTGCTGGCGGCGTACGTCGTCGAGACGGTCGGCACCCAGGAGTACTCCTTCACGCCGGCCGAGTTCCTGGCCCGGATCGAGGAGTCCTACGGGCCCGATGCGGCCGAGGACGTCGCGCCGCACCTCAAGCGCCTGGGCTGATCACCCGGAGCCGACCCGGCCCTTCACGCAGCACTGGTCCGGCTCGGGCTCCAGGCAGGCGGTGACGCCGCAGCCGACGCCGTCGGCGAGGCCCTGCACGAACGCCCTGTTGAGTCCGCAGACCAGCGCGGTGTGCGTCTTCGCCAGCGTGTCGAACGGGCAGTTCGCGAGCAGCACGGTGTCGTCCTCGAGGCGCGGCTCGAAGCCGAGCCCCGCGAGGGCCTCGGTGAACGTCGCCAGGTCGCCCGGGGCGGCCGCCTCGCGACCGGCCTGGGCGGCGGCGTCCTCGAGGGCCGCGGACAGGTCGCCGCCGGACGCGGCCCGCTCGACACCGCTGGCCAGGATGTGCCCGACCAGGTCGTACCTGCGGTCCGGCAGGGACACCGCGACCTGGACCTCCGCGCGCCGGTAGAGCTTGCTCGGCCGGCCGGCGCCCGGACCGGACCGGCCGCCGAGGCGGCGGTACTCGGTGGTGAGCAGCCCGGCCTCGACCAGGCGGTCGAGGTGGAACTTCGCGGTGTGCAGCGGCACGCCCACCCCGGACGCCGCCTCCTCCCGCCCGACCGGGTCGGGGCGCGCGACGACGTACTCGTAGAGGGCGAGCCGGGTGGGGTCCGCGAGGGCGCCGACGCTGGCGGCCTGGGAGGCGAGGTCCACGGGACGACCCACTTTCTAAAACAGAAAAGTCTTGACGCAATGGTGCCACGGCTTCTAACGTCAAAACAATTGCTTTTTAGACGTGTGGAGGAGCCATGACCACCCTGCACCACCTGGACCGCTGGCGCGTCGAGCACCACTCCCGCGTCGACCTCCGGGCGGCCGAGTCCGCCGCGACCGACCTGCTGACGGCGCTCGGCATCGACCTCGCCGACGAGTCGACGGCGGAGACGCCCCGCCGCATGGCCCGCGCGCTCGCGGAGATGCTCAGCCCGACCGCCTTCGAGATGACGACGTTCCCCAACGCCGAGCAGTACGACGAGCTCGTGCTCGTCCAGGACATCCCGGTGCAGTCGCTGTGCGAGCACCACGTGCTGCCGTTCGTCGGCGTCGCGCACGTCGGCTACCTGCCGGGGGAGCGGATCCTCGGGCTGTCGAAGCTGGCGCGCACCGTCGAGTACCACGCGCGCGGCGCGCAGACCCAGGAGCGGCTCACCCAGCGGATCGCCGAGCACCTGCGCACGGCGCTCGGCGCCCACGGCGTCGGCGTGGTGATCGAGGCCGAGCACACCTGCATGTCGCTGCGCGGCGCGCGGGTCCCGGGAAGTCGTACGGTGACATCGGCGCTGTTCGGCCGGCTCCGCGACGACGCCGCCTCGCGCGCGGAGTTCCTCGCCCTGACCCGGTCCGGGAGGTGACCCCATGGCCATGGTGATCGTCGGTGGAGGACTCGCGGGTGCGTCCGCGGTCGAGGAGCTGCGCGAGCAGGGGTACGAGGGCGACGTCGTGCTGATCGGTGCCGAGCCGCACCTGCCCTACCACCGGCCGCCGCTGTCGAAGGAGGTGCTGCTCGGCACGGAGGACCCCGACGGCACCGACGTCCACGACGCGCAGTGGTACGCCGACCGGCAGGTCGACCTCCGCACCGGCACCGCCGCCCGGCGGATCGACCGGGTGCGCCAGGTCGTCGAGACCGACGCCGGCGAGGTGGCGTACGAGCGGCTGCTGCTGGCCACGGGCTCCGAGCCCCGCCGGCTGCCGGTCGACGGCGCGGTGTACCTGCGCACCCGCGACGACGCCCGGGCACTGCGGGCCGCGCTGCTGCAGCAGCCGCGCCTGCTGATCGTCGGCGCCGGGTGGATCGGCCTCGAGGTGGCGGCCGCCGCGCGCGCCGCCGGCTGCGAGGTCACCGTGGTCGAGCCGCAGGCCCAGCCGCTGCTCGGCGTGGTGGGCGAGCGGGTCGGGGCGACATTCGCCGAGCTCCACCGGGAGCACGGCGTCGACCTCCGGCTCGGCACGTCGTTCGACGGGACACCACCCGTGCCGGTCGACCTCGTGCTGGTCGCCGTCGGCGCCGTGCCGCGGGTGGCGCTGGCGCTGGACGCGGGGCTCGACGTCGGGAACGGCGTGCTCGTGGACGCGACGTTGCGCACGTCGGACCCGCTCGTCCTCGCCGCCGGCGACATCGCCGCCCACGACCACCCGGTGCTCGGCCGCCTGCGGGTCGAGCACTGGGACAACGCGATCGAGCAGGGGAGAGCGGCCGCGCGGGTGATGCTGGGCGCCAGCGAGCCGTACGCGCGCACGCCGTACTTCTTCACCGACCAGTACGACCTCGGCGCCGAGTACGTCGGGCACGTGCCGCGCGAGCACCTCGACCACGTGGTCGTGCGCGGCGACCTGGCCGCGCGACAGGCCGTGGTGTTCTGGCAGGACGGCGACGGCCTGGTCCTGGGCGGGATGCACCTCAACAAGTGGGACGCGGCCGACGAGCTGCGAGAGCTCGTCGGGCAGCGGGTGGACCCGGCTCAGCTGAGCCGGCGCACCACGTAGCGCCCGGGGGGCTCCTCGCCGACGTACTCCTGCCCCCGCATCCGGCACCACGCCGGGATGTCGGTGCGCGCGGCGACGTCGTCGGCGAGCACGGCCACCAGGCCGCCGACCGGCACCTCGGCGTACCGCTTGCCGAGCTCGATGATCGGCAGCGGGCAGAGCAGGCCGCGGCAGTCGAGCTCGAGGTCGGCGTCGGCGCTCACAGCCCCACCTGTGCCCGGATCTCGCGGACCACGTCCGGCAGCACCGCCAGGAACCCGTCGACGTCCGCCTCGGTGGTGTCGCGGGTGAGGGAGACCCGGACGTTGCCGTGGGTGAGGACGCCCATCGCCTCGAGCACGTGGCTCGGCGCGAGCGTGGACGCCGTGCAGGCCGAGCCGCTGGCCACGCCGTACCCCCGCTTGTCGAGCTCGGTCACGATCGCCTCGCCGTCGACGTACAGGCAGGAGAACGTCACCAGGTGGGGGAGCCGGTCGACCGGGTCGCCCACCACCTCGACGTCCGGGATCAGGGCGGCGGCCGCGCGGACCCGGTCGACCAGCGCGTGCTGGCGGGCGTTGGTCTCCGCGCGCTCGGTGACGACCGCCCGCAGCGCCGCCGCGGCGGCGAGCGCGGCGGGGACGTTCTCGAAGCCCGCGGTGCGCTCGTCGATCCGGTCGTCGCCGGGGAACGGGTTCAGCCAGCGGACGCCCTTGCGGACCAGCAGCACGCCGACCCCGGCAGGGCCGCCCCACTTGTGCGCGGAGCCGGCCACGGCGTCCCACCGCTCGGGGAGGGGCAGCCGGCCCATCGAGGCGCACGCGTCCACGAACAGGGGTACGCCGGCGGGCAGGTCGTCGACCGGCTGCACGGTGCCGACCTCGTGGTTGGCGTGCTGGACGGCGAGGACCCCGTCGGCGGCGACGGTGTCGGCGCCGGCGTCGATCCGGCCGAGCCGGTCGACCGGGACCTCGGCCGCCTCCGCACCGGACCACCGGGCCGCGTGGAGGACCGAGGAGTGCTCGACCGCCGAACGGGTCACCGGGGTGGCGGCATCCCGGCCCCGCCCGGCGGCCAGCCCCCTGACCAGCCCCAGCAGCCCGCGGTGGACCGCCTCGGTCCCGGAGGAGGTGAACGTGACCTCGTCGGCCCGGACGCCCAGGCACTCCGCGACGACCGCCCTGGCGTTGTCGAGCAGCAGCCGGGCGTCCCGGCCCGGCCCGTGGAGCCGCCGCGGGTCGGCGTACCCCCGGTCGAGCGCCGCGAGCAGGGTCTCGCGCGCGGCCGGGTGGAGCGGCTCGGAGGACGCGGCGTCGAGGTACCCGGAGGCGTTTCTCACACCCGCAACGTACCGGCCCCCCACCGGCCGATCCGGGGTCCGGTTCCGATAGTGTTCCGCGTATCCGTGATCGTGCTGAGAGAGAGGCTCAAGCGTTGAGTCTGCAACTCCCCAAGCGTGTGGCCTCGCTGGCCGCCGTGGGCATCGGTGTCCTCGCATTGGGCGGCTGCTCGTCCGAGACCCAGGGCGAGTGGGAGCGGTTCGCCATGCCCGACCCTGTGTCCGTGCAGGGCGAGCAGATCCTCAGCCTGTGGCAGGGCGCGTGGATCGCGGCCTTGGTCGTCGGCGTCATCGTCTGGGGCCTCATCTTCTACGCGATCTGGCGGTTCCGCCGGCGCAGCGAGGACGAGATCCCGATCCAGACGCGGTACAACCTGCCGCTCGAGATCTTCTACACGATCGCCCCGATCATCATGGTGATCGTCTTCTTCGCGCACACGGTGAAGGTCCAGAACTTCGTCCTGGACGAGGACCGCCCGGTCGACAACACGATCGAGGTCGTCGGCCAGCAGTGGTCCTGGACGTTCAACTACGGCCTCGGCGAGCAGGACCGCTCCGCCGACGACGACCTCTTCGACGACACGTACCCGTACTCGTCGTACGTCCACGAGTCGGGCACCGCCTCGCGCATCCCCGACCTGTACCTCCCCGTCGGCGAGACCACGCGGTTCAACCTGCACTCGCCCGACGTCATCCACGACCTCGGCGTCCCGGCGTTCCTCATGAAGATGGACGTCGTGCCGGGCCGGGTGAACCACTACTCGATCACGCCCACCGCGATCGGCGTCTACGCCGGCAAGTGCTACGAGCTGTGCGGCGTCTATCACCAGCGCATGCTCTTCAATGTCCACGTCGTGTCCCGTGAGGACTACGACGCCTACCTGCAGAGCCTCCAGGACGCCGGCGCGACCTCGGAGAAGCCGCTGCTCGGCGGCCAGTACTCCGAGACGCAGGGCGGGCTGGACGTCGAACCTGAGGGAGAAGGCAAGTGACCGCCACCGCCGCAACGCCCACCAGCGCCGTCCCGCGGCGCCGCCCCCTGGGGCAGGAGCTGGCGCGGATCCTGACCACCACCGACCACAAGCTGATCGGCAAGCTGTACCTCGGCACGTCGTTCGCGTGGTTCCTGGTCGGCGGCCTGATGGCCATGCTGATCCGCTCGGAGCTGGCCTACCCGGGCATGCAGGTCGTCAACGAGGAGCTGTACAACCAGCTCTTCACGATGCACGGCACGATCATGCTGCTGCTGTTCGCGACCCCGCTGTTCTTCGGCTTCGGCAACGTGATCATGCCGCTGCAGATCGGCTCGCCGGACGTCGCGTTCCCGCGCCTGAACATGTTCAGCTACTGGCTGTTCCTGTTCGGCGGCCTGATCGCCGCCTCCGGGTTCCTCACCCCGGCCGGCGCCGCCGACTTCGGCTGGTTCGCCTACACGCCGCTCTCGGACGCCGTGCGCTCCCCGGGCGTCGGCGGCGACCTCTGGATCATGGGCCTGTGGATGGCCGGTCTGGGCACCATCCTCGGCGCGGTCAACTTCATCACCACGATCATCTGCATGCGGGCGCCCGGCATGACGATGTTCCGGATGCCGATCTTCGTCTGGAACACGCTGGTCACCAGCCTGCTGGTGCTGATCGCGTTCCCGGTGCTCGCCGGCGCGCTGCTCTCGCTCGAGGCGGACCGCCAGCTCGGCGCCCACGTGTTCGACACCGCCCACGGCGGCGCGATCCTGTGGCAGCACCTGTTCTGGTTCTTCGGCCACCCCGAGGTCTACATCATCGCGCTGCCGTTCTTCGGCATCGTGACCGAGATCCTGCCGGTCTTCAGCCGCAAGCCGATCTTCGGCTACATCGGCCTGGTCGGCGCCACCCTCGGCATCGCGATCCTGTCGGTCGCCGTGTGGGCGCACCACATGTTCGTCACCGGCGCCGTCGACCTGCCGTTCTTCTCCGGCATGACGTTCCTGATCGCGGTGCCGACAGGAGTGAAGTTCTTCAACTGGATCGGCACGATGTGGGGCGGGTCCCTCTCGTTCGACACGCCGATGCTGTGGTCGATCGGCTTCCTCACGACCTTCCTGTTCGGTGGCCTGACCGGCATCATCCTGGCCAGCCCGCCGCTGGACTTCCACGTGTCCGACTCGTACTTCGTGGTCGCGCACTTCCACTACGTCGTGTTCGGCACCGTGGTGTTCGCGATGTTCGCGGGCTTCTACTTCTGGTGGCCGAAGATGACCGGGCGGATGCTCGACGAGCGGCTCGGCAAGCTGCACTTCTGGCTGCTGTTCATCGGCTTCCACACCACCTTCCTGGTCCAGCACTGGCTGGGCGTCGAGGGCATGCCGCGCCGGTACGCCGACTACCTGCCGGGCGACGGCTTCACGACGCTGAACCAGGTCTCGACCATCGGTGCGTTCCTGCTCGGTGCCTCGACGCTGCCGTTCCTCTACAACGTGTACGTCTCGCGCCGGGCGCCGCTGGTCAACACCGACGACCCGTGGGGCTGGGGCCGCTCGCTGGAGTGGGCGACCAGCTGCCCGCCGCCGCGGCACAACTTCGTGTCGATCCCGCGGATCCGCTCGGAGTCGCCGGCGTTCGACCTGCACCACCCGGAGATCGCGGCGATGGACCTCGAGGAGAACGAGGCGGCCCGTGAGGGCGGCTTCGCGGACGCTCCCGACATGGAGGGCCGCGACGAGCACATCCGCGGCCAGCGCACCGACAACCCGGAGGACCACGCCTGATGAAGTCCGAGACCTGGATCTTCGGGATCTGCACGATCTTCTTCGTGCTGGTCAGTCCGGCGTACTGGTTCATCACCTACGACTGGACCGGCACGTCCGCGCTGACGATGACCACGCTGCTCGCGGGCATGGTGACGCTGTACCTCGGCTTCCACGCGAAGAAGATGGACCCGCGTCCCGAGGACCGCAAGGACGGCGAGATCGCCGACGGCGCGGGTGAGCTGGGCTTCTTCCCGCCGTACTCCTGGTGGCCGCTGTGGTGCGCGCTCACGCTCGGCGTGTGCGTCTACGGCGTGGCGATGGGCGCCTGGTGGCTGTTCATCATCGGCGTCGCGCTGGGTGCGCTCGCGCTGTCCGGGTGGATCTTCGAGTACTACCGCGGGGTCCACGCGCACTGACGGCTGAGGCGACTCTCACGTCGCGCCGAATCGGCGCGGTGGGAAGTCCCGGTTACGCTGGTCATCACGACCGAAGCACGCTCGTCACGGGGAGTTCCTGCATGTCCGAGAGCCGTCTGCTGCTGCGCGCGGCCACCTACGCCACCGTCGGCACGCTGGCGCTCGCCCTCGCGGGCTGCAACGCCGACGACGCCGTCCCGGGGGCCGTGGGGTCCGACCAGCCGTCGGAGTCGCCGTCGGCCACGGTGCCGGCCCTCCGGCTCTCCACGAGCATCGAGAAGGGTGCCACGGGCGTCCCGGTCGACCACCCGGTCACCGTCGCCGCGCACGGCGGCACGCTGGACAGCGTGAAGGTGGCGTCGCCCGCCGGCGCGCTGGGCGGCGAGCTGTCCGCGGACCAGACCCGCTGGACCGCCACCGACCGGCTCGAGCCGGGTGCCTCCTACACGATCACCACGACCGCGGAGAAGACCGACGGCACGCAGGTCACCCGCACCACCCGGTTCAGCACCCAGGCGCTCACGCTCGACCAGCAGACGTACCCCTCGGTCGCGCCGCTGGCGGGGGAGACCGTCGGGGTCGGCATGCCGGTCATCGTCACCTTCGACGTGCCGGTGACCGACAAGGCGTCGTTCGAGAAGCACATGACGGTGACCTCGCAGCCGGCGCAGCCCGGCTCCTGGCACTGGATCAGCAGCACCGAGGCGCACTGGCGCCCGAAGTCGTACTGGAAGGCCGGCACCAACGTCGACGTCGACGTCGATGTGAACAGCGTGTCCGCGGGCAACGGCATCTACGGCCAGGAGAGCCGCGAGGTGCACTTCAAGGTCGGCGACGCGCACGTCTACCGCGTCGACATGGTGACCCACCAGATGAAGGTCTTCAGCAACGGCAAGCTGCTGCGCACCATCCCGATCACCACCGGCGAGCAGCCCACGTACACGACCCGCTCCGGCACGAAGGTCATCATCGAGAAGTTCGCGTCCAAGGACATGAACTCCGAGACCGTCGGCATCACCGGCGCGGACGCCTACAACATCGAGGGCGTCCAGTGGGCGATGCGGCTGACCTACTCCGGGGAGTTCATCCACGCCGCCCCCTGGTCGGTCGGCTCGCAGGGCTACGCCAACGTCTCCCACGGCTGCACCGGCATGAGCACCGCGAACGCCGCCTGGCTCTACGCCATGTCCCGCCGCGGCGACGTCGTCGAGTACACCGGCTCGGACAAGCCGATGACGCTCACCAACGGCTACGGCGACTGGAACGAGTCGTTCAAGCAGTACGAGGCCGGCTCCGCCCTCTCCTGAGCTGAGCTCGCCGTCCCCTGCCCGAACGCCGACTCGGCGCCACTGCATGCCCCGGAGGGCTCGAGTCGGCGTGAATGCAGGCGCCGCGACCGCTGAGTAGGTGCCCAGAGCCTGCACTGGCGCCGACTCGGCGACCCTGGGACCTGCACTGGCGCCGACTCGGCAACCCTGGGACCTGCACTGGCGCCGACTCGGCAACCCTGGGACCTGCACTGGCGCCGACTCGGCAACCCTGGGACCTGCACTGGCGCCGACTCGGCGACCCTGGGACCTGCACTGGCGCCGACTCGGCGACCCTGGGCCGCCGTTGGTCGAGCTTGTCGAGACCCCGGGAGAAGCGAAGCGGCCCCGACCCGGTCGTCATGACCGTGATCGGGGCCGCTTTCGCCTTGAGGCGGCTCCGCCGCCTCCATCAGTGGTTGCGCAGGCCCTCGTCCTCGACCAGGTGGTGGCCGTCGAACTGGTGGCCGTCGGCGGCGTGGCCGTCCATCGCCGCCTGGAGCTCGTGCTCGTGGTCGGCGTGGTGGTGGCCCGCCTCGAGCTCCTCCCTGGTCGGCTTCTGCACGTTGTCCGACCACATCAGCGTGCGGATCCGGTTGCGCAGGCCCGAGAGGCGGCCGGTGTGCGGGGCGGGGATGCCGTTGGCGTCCACCTCCGGCCGGACCTCGCCGTCGGCGCTGACCGGGTCGCGGTCGCGGGCGGTGAGCACGTACGCGCGGACCGGGTCGAGCGGCAGGTGCTTCTCGGAGTAGCCGCCCTCGGGGGAGCGCATGATGATGCCGGTCTCGTAGCCGTGCAGGATCGTCTCGACGTCCTTGCGCTGCAGCGAGATGCACCAGCGGCGCGTGATGACGAACGCGAGGATCGGGCCGACGATCACGGCCGCCCGGAGGAAGTACGTGATCTGGTTGATCGAGGCGTTCAGCGTGATCGCGATGATGTCGTTGCCGCCGGCCGCCCAGAAGAGGCCGTACATCGTCATCAGCGCGACCATCAGCGCCGTCCGGGTCGGGGCGTCGCGCGGGCGGTAGAGCAGGTGGTGCTCACGCTTGTCCCCGGTGATCCAGGCGTCGATGAACGGCAGCAGCAGGAGCACCGTGAACGCCAGCAACGGGAGCACCAGGATCGGCAGCATCACGTTCCAGGAGATCGTGATGCCCCAGATGTGGGTCTCGATGCCGGGCATGATGCGCAGCGCGCCGTCCGGCCAGCCCATGTACCAGTCGGGCTGGGAGCCCGCGGTCACCTTGGACGGGTCGTACGGGCCGTACTTCCACACCGGGTTGATCGACAGCAGCGCGCCCATGAGGGCGGTCACGCCGAACACGATGAAGAAGAAGCCACCGGCCTTGGCGGCGTACACCGGGAGCATCGGGTAGCCCACGACGTTCTTCTCGGTACGGCCGGGGCCGGGCCACTGGGTGTGCTTGTGGTACACGAGCAGCAGCATGTGGGCGGCGATCAGCGCCAGCAGCAGGCCCGGGATCAGCAGCACGTGGACGGTGTAGAGCCGCGGGATGATCGACTCACCCGGGAACTCGCCACCGAAGAGCAGGAACGACATGTAGGTGCCGACGACCGGGCTGGCCTTGATGAAGCCGTCCGCGGCGCGGATACCGGTGCCGGAGAGCAGGTCGTCGGGGAGCGAGTAGCCGGTGAAGCCCTCGAGCGTGCCCAGGAGCAGCAGCAGGGAGCCGATCACCCAGTTGAGCTCGCGGGGCTTGCGGAACGCGCCGGTGAACCAGACGCGCAGCAGGTGCACCATCATCGAGGCGACGAACAGCATCGCGGCCCAGTGGTGCATCTGGCGCATCAGCAGGCCGCCGCGGACGTCGAACGAGATGTGCAGCGCCGAGGCGTAGGCCTCGGACATGTGGATGCCGCGCAGCTGCTCGTAGCTGCCCTGGTAGGTGACCTCGCCCATGCTCGGCGTGAACCAGAGCGTCAGGAAGACACCGGTCAGCAGCAGGACGACGAAGCTCCACAGCGCGATCTCACCGAGCATGAACGACCAGTGGTCCGGGAAGACCTTGCGCAGGTTCTTCTTCGCCATGGTCGCGAGACCCAGGCGCTCGTCCGCCCAGGTCGCGACCGCGCCCAGCCGGCTCGGCTTGGAGACCGTCGCCGGCTCGGTGCCGTTGGTCTTGGCGATCTTGGTGGTGTCCATGATCAGCCACGCTCCCAGTAGCTCGGTCCGACGGGTTCGGTGAAGTCGCTCTGCGCGACGAGGTAGCCCTCCGAGTCGACCGCCAGCGGCAGCTGCGGCAGCGGCCGCGCGGCCGGACCGAAGACGACCCGCGCCGAGTCGGCCAGGTCGAAGGTCGACTGGTGGCACGGGCACAGCAGGTGGTGGGTGGTGCGCTCGTACAGCGAGATCGGGCAGCCGACGTGGGTGCAGATCTTCGAGTAGCAGACGATGCCGTCGACCGACCAGTTCTCCCGGCCGTCGCCGGGGATGATGTCGTCGGGCTCCATGCGGACGACGACGACCGCGCCCTTCGACTTGCCGACCTGGAGCGCGAGGCCCTCGAGCGGCTCGCCGTCGGGGCCGCCGTTGAACAGGCCCTCGGGCTCGGCGTTGACGAGGTCACCGATCTGCAGGTCGCCCGGGCGGATCGGGGTGCCGACGACGTCGCGGACGACGCGCATGCCCTTGTCCCAGATGGTGTGCTCGAGGCCGGCGCCCGGGTACGGCTGCTCCTTGGTGACCTTGGCGTTGCTCGGCCCGAGGTCCCACAGCGGCACGATCGCGGTGACGCCGACGAGGCCCACCGCGCCGAGCAGCGAGTTGCGGACCAGCGGCCGGCGGGCGATGCCGGACTCCTCGATGCCCTGGTTGAGGGCCGCGAGGGTGACCGCGCGGTCCTCCTCCGGGGACGCGACGGCGTGGCGCTCCTCGACGAGCTCGACGTCCGCCATCAGCTTGCGCGCCCACTGGATGATGCCGAGGCCGATGAACAGCAGGGCACCGGCCAGGGTCAGGCCGAGGGTGAGGTTCTGGGCGCCGAGGCCGGCGACCGTGTCGTCCGCTCCGACCGTGAAGTACGAGACGACGAACAGTACGGTGCAGATCGCCGACAGCCCGAACAGCGTCGCGACCTGCCGCTCCGCGCGCTTCTCCATCCGCGGGTCGACGTCGGTCGGCCGCCAGTGGTGCTCGGGGAGGCCCGGGTTCGCGTAGAGGTCGTCCCGTTCGGGGAGGTTCGGGTCCTCGTGGCCGTCGTGGCCGTCGTGGGGAGTGGGCGGGGTGCTCACGCGTCCACCTTCTTCTTGGTCGATCGGGTCGTGTGGGCGGCGATCCAGACGGCCGCGCCGACGCACAGGCCGATGCCGACCAGCCACGCGGCCAGGCCCTCCGGCACCGGGCCGAGGCCACCGAGGCCGAAGCCGCCGTAGCTCGGCATCTCGTCGAGCGAGCCCAGGTAGGCGATCACGTCGCGCTTCTCGTCCGGCGACAGGTTGCCGTTCGAGAAGTTCGGCATGTTCTGCGGGCCGGTCAGGAGCGCCTCGTAGATGTACTTCGGCTCCACGCCGCGGATCTTCGGGGCGTGGCCGCCGCGGGGCATCGCGCCGCCCGAGCCCTCGAAGTTGTGGCAGGCGGTGCAGTTGGTCAGGAAGATCTGGCCGCCGCGGGTGATCGCGGCCTGCCGCTCCTCGTCGGACATGCCCTCGAGGCTGTAGTCGCTCTCCTCGGGAACGGCCGGGCCGGGGCCGAGCGAGGCGACGTACGCCGCGAGCGCGGCGACCTCGCTGTCGTCGAAGACCTCGGGCTTGCGCGGGGCCTGGGCGCCGGGCTGGGTCAGCGGCATCCGGCCGGTGCCGACCTGGAAGTCGACCGCGGCTGCGCCGACGCCGACCAGCGACGGGCCGAGCTGGTTGCCGTTCTGGGTCTTGATCCCCTCGCCGTTCTGGCCGTGGCAGAACGAGCAGCTCACGAGGAAGAGCTCGCGGCCCTTCGCGACCTGCTCCGCACTGGACGCGGTCTCGTCCGCGGAGGCGGGGGAGAAGGCGGCGTACAGGCCGCCGGTCATCAGCAGTCCCAGCAGGAGGACGACGACACCCGCGAGGGGGCCGCGACGGTGCCTGGAGATCCGACCCGCCGAGCGGTTCAGGAGTCGCACATTCAGTCCTTCGGTGTCAGATGCGGAACGGATGGCCCGGTGGGGCTACTGGACGAGGTAGATGGTCGCGAACAGGCCGATCCACACCACGTCGACGAAGTGCCAGTAGTAGGAGACGACGATCGCGCTCACGGCCTGCTCGTGGGTGAACTTGCGCGCCACGTACGTGCGGCCGAGGACGAACAGGAACGCGATGAGGCCGCCGGTCACGTGCAGGCCGTGGAAACCGGTGGTCAGGTAGAACATCGTGCCGTACGCCGAGTCCTGGATGGTGACGTTGTGGTGCACCAGCTCGGCGTACTCGGTGGCCTGGCCGCCGATGAAGATCGCACCCATGACGTAGGTCAGCACGAACCACTCGCGCAGGCCCCAGCCGCGGACGTTGAACACCGAGCCGGTGCGGCCGACCTGGCCGCGCTCGGCCGCGAACACGCCGAGCTGGCAGGTGAGCGACGACAGCACCAGGATCGTGGTGTTGACCGAGGCGAACGGCACGTTGAGGTGCGCGGTGTTCTGCGCCCACAGCTCGGGGCTGACCGCACGGATCGTGAAGTACGACGCGAACAGCGCCGCGAAGAACATCAGCTCACTGGAGAGCCAGATGATCGTCCCGACACTGACCATGCTCGGTCGGTCGTGGTGCCCGTGCAGTCGGGAGGCCGGAATCGCGGTTGCTGTCGCCACGCGGTCATTATGTCGTGGCCGGTTCCGGAGGGCACCCCGGGCCCCCCGTGTTTCGAGGTCATAAAGTTCACAGCGTGCCCGAACTTCCCCGCTTCACCCTCGGCACGGTCTTCACCGGCTGGTCGCTGGAGCCCGTCGCGTTCGTCCTGACGGTCTGGATCGCCGGGCTCTACCTCTACGGCGTGTGGGTGCTGCGGCGCCGCGGGGACCGGTGGCCGGTGGGCCGCACGACCGCGTTCGCGGCCGGAATGGGCGCGTTCTACTTCGCCACGGCGTCGGGGCTCGGCACCTACGACCTCACGCTGCTGAGCGTGCACATGGTCCAGCACATGATCCTGTCGATGCTGGTGCCGATGGCGCTGGCGCTCGGCGCGCCGGTCACGCTGGCGCTGCGCACCCTGCCCCGCCGGCCGCGCCGCTGGCTGCTGGCCGTGCTGCACTCGCGGGTGGCGAAGGTGCTCTCCTTCCCGCCCCTCACCCTGCTGCTCTACGTCACCTCGCCGTGGGCGCTCTACTTCTCGGGCTGGTACCCGGCGACGCTGCACTCGACGTACCTCCACGAGGTGCTGCACCTGCACCTGGTGCTCGTCGGGTGCCTCTTCTTCTGGCCGATCATCGGCGTCGACCCGGTGCCCGGGAAGGTCGCCTACCCGTTCCGGATGCTGCTCGTGGTGCTGACGCTGCCGTTCCACGCGTTCCTCGGCGTCACGATCATGGGCGAGGAGGAGCTGATCGGCGGCGACTGGTACCCGAACCTGCACGACGGCCCGATGGGCGCCTGGCTGCCCGACCCGCTCGACGACCAGCACCTCGCCGGCGGCATCCTGTGGGGCTCCGGGGACCTGGTCGCGCTCGCGCTGTTCGCCGTGCTGTTCACCCAGTGGGTGCGGTCGTCGTTGGCGGAGGCCAAGCGCGAGGACCGGCGCCTCGACCTGCTCGAGGCGCGGGAACGCGCGGCAGCCCAGCGGGCCGCCGACTCCGACCGGTAGCATCGCGGCCGTGAGCGACTCGAAGACCCTGCGCGTGCTGGTCTACAGCGACGACGTGAACACCCGGCAGCAGGTCCTCCTGGCCCTCGGCCGGCGGCCGCACCCCGACCTGCCCGAGCTCGAGTACGTCGAGGTGGCCACCGAGCCGGTGGTGATCGCCAACATGGACGCCGGCGGCATCGACCTGGCGATCCTGGACGGCGAGGCGGTCCCCGCCGGCGGCATGGGCATCGCCAAGCAGCTGAAGGACGAGATCTACATGTGTCCGCCGGTGCTGGTGCTCACCGGGCGTCCGCAGGACGCCTGGCTCGCGACCTGGTCCCGCGCCGAGGCCGCCGTACCGCACCCGCTGGACCCGATCCAGCTCGCCGACACGGTCGTCTCGCTGCTGAAGTCCCGCGTCCCCGCCAGCACGTGACCAGCTGGCCGGAGGTCCTGACCGCCCTGGTCGGTGGCGCGGACCTCAGCGCGGACCAGACCGCGTGGGCGATGGGCGAGATCCTCGCCGGCGAGGCGACGCCCTCGCAGATCGCCGGCTTCGCGGTCGCGCTGCGCGGCAAGGGCGAGACGATCGACGAGGTCACCGGCCTGGTCGAGTCCATGTACGCCGTCGCGACGCCGCTCTCGGTCCCCGGCCGGCTGCTCGACGTGGTCGGCACCGGCGGCGACCGGTCCATGTCGGTCAACATCTCCACGATGGCCGCGATCGTCGCCGCCGGCGCGGGTGCTCGCGTGGTCAAGCACGGCAACCGCTCCGCGTCGTCGCAGTCGGGCTCCGCCGACGTGCTCGAGAAGCTCGGCATCCGCCTGGACCTGCCGCCGGAGCGGGTGGCCGCGGTCGCCGAGGAGGCCGGCATCACGTTCTGCTTCGCCGCGGCGTTCCACCCGGCGATGCGGCACGCCGCCGTGCCCCGGCGCGAGCTCGGCATCGGCACCACGTTCAACCTGCTCGGCCCGCTCACCAACCCCGCGCACGCCGCCGCGCAGGCGATCGGCTGCGCCGACGCCCGGATGGCGCCGGTGATGGCCGGCGTGTTCGCCAGGCGCGGCGTGGACGCCTGGGTGTTCCGCGGTGACGACGGCCTGGACGAGCTGACCACCACGACCACCTCCCGGCTGTGGCGCGTGCACGGCGGCGAGGTCGTCGAGGCGACCGTCGACCCGGCCGCGCACGGCATCCCGCGCGGCACCGCCGAGCAGCTGCGGGGCGGCGACGCTGCGCACAACGCCGACGTCGTACGGCGGGTGCTCGAGGGCGAGGACGGTCCGGTGCGCGACGCCGTCCTGCTCAACGCCGGCGCGGCGCTCGCCGTGCACGCGACCCCGGGTCTCGACCCCGACGAGGCGCTGGCCGCCGGCCTGGACCGGGCCCGCGAGGCGGTCGACACCGGTGCCGCGAAGGCGACGCTGGACCGCTGGGTCGCGGCCACCTCGGCCTAGAGGTCGAGCACGTAGGCCCGGCCTTCGGGGCGGAAGCCGACCTTGCCGTAGTAGGGCCCGACCATCGCGGGCGAGGTGACGACCCGCCGGATCCCCAGCTCCTCGAGCAGGCCGCTGCGGCGCCACACGAACTCGCCCGGGGTGAAGTCGCGGTACCGCGGCGTGCCGTAGTCGAGGACCACCCGCGCCACATCGCCGTCGCGGTGCACCACCACGACCCCCACGGTCTCGTCGCCGCGCATCACGATGAAGGCGTGGTCGTCCGCATCCGGGTCCCAGAGGAAGTCGGGCTGGAAGCGGAGGATGTCCTCGCCGTGGACCCGCAGCACGTGGCGCAGGTACTCGTCGGTGGGCTCGACCTCCAGCACGTCGAACGCCGCCTCGTCGTGGCGCTGGCGCTGCAGCTGCACGATGAACCAGAGGTTGATCGCGGTGAGCACGACGTTCATCGCGACCATCGGCCAGACGCCGATCATCGCGTTGAAGAAGACCAGCACCAGGCAGGCGACGGTGTTGAGCACCCGGAAGCGCAGCACCCGCGCCTGCAGGAGCGAGAAGACCAGGAGCGCGCTGCCGGCCCACCCGACGATGTCGAGCCAGTCCATCGCCCGCGCCGGCTAGTCGAGGCCGAGCGAGAACGCCGACTCGAGGTCGTGCCGCGAGTAGGCGCGGAACGCGATGTGGGTCTCGGTGCTGGTCACGCCGGGCACCTTGTTCAGCTTGTCGGCGACGACGCTCGCGACGTCCTCGTGGGCGCGGACCCGGACCAGTGCGATCAGGTCGATCTGGCCCGTCACCGAGTAGACCTCGCTCACCCCGTCGAGGGCGGCGATCTGCTCGGCCACCTCGGGGATCCGGGCGACGTCGGCCTTGACGAAGACGATGGCGGTGATCATGGCCGCCAACCTAATGGACGTGGGCTATCGCGTGGGCTGGTGCACGGTGGAGAGCCCGCGGCGGTCGGCGAACGGGACCAGCGAGAGCCGGGACTGGCCGACCGCGTCGTGGACCGCGAGGTGGCGGGTGGCGCCGGCGACCGGACAGGTCCACTCGCCGTCGACGTCGACCAGGCGGATGCCCGGCGACTCCAGCCAGCGCAGGACCTTCTCGGTCTCCTCGGCGGTGGCCGCCGGGGTCGGACCCGGGGCGGGGGAGACGGTCTCGGCCGAGAGCCGCAGCGTCGTGACGTACGCGCGCGCGTCGGCGCCGGGCGGGATCACCCCGGCGGCGGCGAGCCGTCCGTACCGCACCACGTGGACCTCCCACCGGCCGGCCCGTCCGGTCGGGTCCGGCTCCCGCCGGGCGGCGACCACCTCGGGGCAGCGGGTGAGCGCCGAGAGCCGCTGGGTGCGGGCGGCGGCCCGGACGAACGCCGCCAGCCGGTCGCGGTGGATGCCGGCCTCCTCGAACCGCTCGTCCGCGGCCAGCGCGGCCATCCGGGCGTTGATCGCCTCGACCACCTCGTCGGGGCGCCGGAGCAGGGAGTCGCGCAGCTGGCGCACCACGGCGGCGTACGTCGCGTCGTCGACGCTGCCGTCGCAGGGGGACAGGCAGCGGTCCATCTCGGCGAGCACGCAGGGCGACTTCCGCGCGGGCGCCTTCGGCAGCTTGTCCGAGCACTGGCGGACCGGGAACGTGTCGTGGAGGGCGGCCAGGCACTTCTCGGCCGTCTTCTTCGACGAGAACGGGCCGAGGTAGTCGGCGTCGTCGTCGAGCACCCGGCGGACCAGCGACAGCCGCGGCCAGGGCTCGCGGGTGAGCTTGATGAAGTGCACCTTCTCCGGGAACCGCGAGCGCCGGTTGTAGCGCGGCTTGTGCTCGGCGATCAGCCGCAGCTCGCGCACCTCGGCCTCGAGGGCGGTTGCGCACTCGATGCCGTCGACCCGGCTCGCGATGCCGACCATCTCGCCCATCCGGGACCGGGTCTCGGAGGCGGTGAAGTAGGACCGGACCCGGCTGCGCAGGTCGCGCGAGGTGCCGACGTAGAGCACCCGGGCGCGCTCGTCGCGGAACAGGTAGACCCCGGGCGCGTGGGGGAGCGCCTCGGCGAGATGGCGCTTGCGGCGCTGCGCGGCGGTGACCCGCGAGGAGAACGTCTGGAGCTCCTCGAGGGTGTGGACGCCGAGCCCGCCGAGCCGCTCCATCATCCCGTGCAGGACGTGCACGGTGGCGCGGGCGTCCTCCAGCGCCCGGTGGTTGGGCGTCACCGGCGAGCCGAACGCCTTGGCCAGCGAGGAGAGCTTGCAGTTCGGCGCGTCGTCGCGGGTGATCACGCGGCGGGCGAGCTTGGCGGTGTCGAGCACCTCGAACCGCGGCCACGCCCGGCCCTGCTGCTCCGCGAAGTGCTTGAGGAAGCCGACATCGAACGGCGCGTTGTGGGCGACCAGCACGGTGCCGGCCGCGAACTCGAGGAACGCCGGGAGCGCCGACTCGATCGGCGGCGCGTCGGCGACCATCCCGTTGGTGATGCCGGTCAGCACCGCGATGAACGCCGGGATCTCGGTGCGCGGGTTGACCAGCGTCTGGAACTCGCCGAGCACCTCGCCGCCGCGGACCTTCACGGCGCCGATCTCGGTGATCATCGCGCCGCCCTCGGCCGAGCCGCCGGTGGTCTCGAGGTCGACCACGCAGAACGTGATGTCGCGCAGGGGACGGCCCAGCTCGTCGAAACTGCGTTGCGACTCCCACCGGGAGGTCGCACGCTGGGCGCCGCTGATCATGTCCTCGACGCTAGATCGGCCCACCGACAATCCCCGGGACGACGCGCGGGTCGCCCCGGTGACCTGCCCATTGACTACGCTCGGGGCCACCGCGAGAGAGGAGCGTCATGAGCACTGGCCTTCCCGACGACCAGCGCTGGCGCTGCGCCGGCTGCGGCAACCTCACCCGCTTCGACGTCACCCGCACCCGCCGGACCACCGAGTTCTGGCACTTCGACCTCGCCGGCGACCACCGCGTCGAGGAGACCGACGTGCGCGACGAGGCGGTCGAGCGGGTCACCTGCCGCTGGTGCGGCCGCTCCGATGCGATCGAGCTCGTGCCGCGCCACCAGCCGGCGCCATGACCGAGGGGGGAACCGGGCCGGGGCTCGCGGACCTGCCCGAGCCGGTCCGCGTCCGGGTCGTCGCGCTCACGGCCGACGTGCTGCCCGACGTACCGAAGCTGCCGCCGGCGGTACGCCGGGTGGCCGGCTTCGCACCCGCGCGGCGGGCCCGGCTGGGTGCGACCGCCATCTCCGAGGCGCTCGCGGACGACGAGCTGCGCGAGCGAGTCGGCACCCAGCTGGCGGCGCGCCCGGGCCCGGACCCGGCCGACGCCGTGGGCGACGCCGCGCACCGCTGGCTCACGCGTGCCGAGGGCTGGGAGGAGGCGCTCGCCGACGCGGTGCGCCGGGTCGCGGAGCGGCCCGAGCCCGGGAACGACCGTGCGGAGCGGGAGCTGGAGCGGCTGCGGGCCCGGCTGGCGGATGCCGAGCAGTCGGTGCGCGAGCAGCGGGCGGCGCACAAGGCCCAGCTGGACGAGGTCAAGGCCGAGAACGCCGCCCTGCGGCGCAAGCTCGGCGACACCCGGCTCGCCGAGAAGGACGCGCGGACGGCGGCCGAGGAGGCCGCGGCGGCCGAGCGCGCGGCCGGGGAGCGGGCCGCC
This sequence comes from Nocardioides aquiterrae, assembly GCF_039526625.1. NCBI lineage: Bacteria > Bacillati > Actinomycetota > Actinomycetes > Propionibacteriales > Nocardioidaceae > Nocardioides > Nocardioides aquiterrae. Next base: position 53,497 of record NZ_BAAAJE010000018.1, on the reverse strand, counting down.
GCGCTGGAGCGGGAGAACCGGCGGCTGCGGTCCCAGGTGGAGCGGCTGGAGGAGGAGGCGCGCGAGGGGCGCCGGGACGCGCGGTCCGAGCGCGACGAGGCGACGCTGCGCGCCCGGATCCTCCTGGAGACCGTCATCGACGCCGCGACCGGGCTGCGCCGCGAGCTCGCGCTGCCCCAGGTCAGCGGCGCGCCGGCGGACCGGGTCGAGGCCGACGTCGCAGAGGCCGGCCACCGGGTGCCGGCACAGGCGTCGCTGGAGCAGTACCTCGCGATGCCGCGGGCCCGCCTGGTCGTGGACGGCTACAACGTCAGCAAGGCGGCCTGGCCGAGCTCGTCGCTGGAGGCCCAGCGCGCCCGGCTCGTGCGGTCGATCGCGCCCCTCGTCGCGCGCACCGGAGCCGAGACGACCGTGGTGTTCGACGCCGCCGAGACCGACCACCGGCCGCCGGTGCCCGCGCCCCGCGGCGTCCGCGTCCTCTACAGCCCGCGTGGCGTGATCGCCGACGACGTGATCCGCGAGCTGGTGGCCGCCGAGCCCGAGGGGCGGGTCGTCGTGGTGGTCACGGCCGACCGGGCGGTCGGGCGCGACGTGGCCCGGGACGGCGCGCGCGTCGTCCCGCCCGAGGCGCTGCTGGACGTGCTCGGCCGGTGACCGTCGGGCCGCTGTCGGTGGGCCCTGTCACCGTTCCTGGCATGACGACGAGAATCGACTGCGACTCCTGCACGGTGCGGGGTCTCCACTGCCACGACTGCGTGGTGACGGTGCTGCTCGGGCCGCCGCCCGAGCTCAGCCTCGACGACGACGGCGCCCGGGCGCTCGACGTCCTCGCCGCCGGTGGCCTGGTGCCTCCGCTGCGGCTGGTCCAGCCGGTCGACGGACCCCAGGTGGAGTCCGCCTGACCGTGACCAGAGTGACCGATGTGACGTCTGTGACAGGTCACGGCAAAGTAACGGAGAAACGCCGAGCGACTTCGGTTGAAAGTTTGGCCGTCGGGCGATGTCGCCGTTAACGTGTGGCACTCAGGTGGCCGGACCGTGGATCACTCGGATCCTCGCGGCCACCGCGCTGAGTCTCGGTCCGGTTCGCCGGTCCGGGAGCCGGGGAACCAACCGGTGGCCGTGCTCGGACGACCACCACTGGGGTGAATCCTCCGCCTGAGCGGAGGTAGGGCAAACGTTGTGCCCGAATCCGTCAGCTCACCCGGTAGGCGTACGACGTAACAAGGAGAGCGCCACCTCGTGCTGAACGCCCGGAAGCGACTCGTCACCCTCGTGTCCGGTAGTGCCCTCATCGCCGCCGTGGGATTCATGCCCTCGACGCCGGCGAACGCCGAGCCCGACATCAAGGACGTCCAGGCCCGGGTGGACCGGCTCTACCACGAGGCCGAGCAGGCCTCGGAGCGCTACAACGACGCCAAGCTCGAGCTCACCTCCCTCAAGCGCGACCTCGGCCTCCTCAAGGCCGACCAGGGCCGGCAGGACGACCGGCTGGAGCAGGTCCGGCGCCAGGTGCAGGACTCCGTCATCCGCCAGTACGAGGGCCAGAACCTCTCCGCGATGGGCCAGGTCGTCCTCTCCGACGACCCGCAGAAGTTCCTGTCGCAGCTGTCCACGATGTCGGCCTACAACGACATGCAGGACCAGCTCTTCGACGACTACGCGACCGAGCTGAAGTCCCTCGACATCCGCAGCGACGCCACCGCCAAGCGGGCCGCGCAGGTCGCCACGCTCGAGGAGAAGCTCGGCGCCGAGAAGGCGACGATCGACAAGAAGCTGGCCGAGGCGAAGACGCTGCTCGGTGAGCTGCAGGCCAAGGAGCGCCAGGAGATCCTCTCCCGGGGCTCGACGACCCGCACTCCCGAGGTGTCGGCGTCCGGGCGGGCCGCGGCCGCGGTCAGCTACGCGATGGCCCAGGTGGGCAAGGCCTACGTCTACGGCGCGGCCGGCCCCAACGCCTTCGACTGCTCCGGCCTCACCATGATGGCCTGGGCGCAGGCCGGGGTGTCCCTGCCGCACTCCTCGAGCGCGCAGTACAGCTCCGGTCCGCACGTCGCCGAGAGCGACCTCCAGCCCGGCGACCTGGTCTTCTACTACAGCCCGATCAGCCACGTCGGCATGTACATCGGCAACGGCCTGATCGTGAACGCCGAGAACCCCAGCTCGGGCGTGCGGGTCACGGGCCTGCACTCGATGCCGTACGTCGGAGCGGTTCGCCCCGGCTGACACACTGGTACGCGTGAAGACCGGTCGTCCCCTCTGGTGGGTGGCCGGTCTTTCGCTGTGCCTGCTCGTCGCCGTCGGCCTGGTCACCTGGGTCGCCGTCGACGACCAGCCCTACGTCGCGCCCACGCCGGCCGCGTCGACCGGGGGCAGCCCGTCGCCGGCGCTCGCCACCGAGGCGCTGCGCTCGTTCGAGCGGGCGGTCCGCTCCGGCGACGAGGACGCCGCCCGCGCGCTCGCGCCGGCGGACGACGCGGCGGCCGCGGACCGGCTGGCGGGGATCGTCGCCAACGCCCGCGCGGCGCGGGTCCGCGACTTCACGCTGCGCTACGTGGACGCGGAGGGCGCCTACGCCGACGGCACCTGGCAGGCCGCCGCGGACGCCACCTGGCAGTTCGAGGGGTTCGACCGGGCCCCGGCGCACGCCGAGGTCCTCGTCGGCCTGCGCGACGACGGCGGCCGGGTCGCGATCACCGGGTTCGGCGGCGGCGACCGGGTCTCCCCGCTGTGGCTCTCCGGCCCGCTGGAGGTCCGCCGTACGCCGCGGACGCTCGTGCTCGTCGACGGCTCGGCCGCGGAGGCGCGCGAGTACGCGCTGCGGGCGCGGACGGCGGTGCCCGTCGTCCGCCGGGTGCTGCCGGACTGGCGGCGTGGCCTGGTCGTCGAGGTGCCGGCGTCCGAGGACGACCTGGACCGGGCCCTGGACGCCGACCCGGGCACCTACGACCAGATCGCCGCGGTCACCACCTCCGAGGACGGGCAGCTGACGCCGGACGCGCCGGTGCACGTGTTCGTGAACCCGGACGTCTTCGGGGGTCTGCGTCCCACCGGCGCGCAGGTCGTGATGAGCCACGAGGCCGCGCACGTGGCGACGGGGGCGTTCGTCAGCCCGATGCCGCTGTGGATCCTCGAGGGCTTCGCCGACTACGTCGCGCTGCGCGACGTCGACCTGCCGGTCGCGAAGTCCGCCTCCCAGATCATCGCCGAGGTGCGCAAGGACGGCGCCCCGCGGGCGCTGCCGTCCGCCGACGACTTCGGCACCCGGACGCCCGACCTCGGGGCGACGTACGAGAGCGCCTGGCTGGCGAACCGGCTGCTCGCGCAGCGCGGCGGTGAGGCCGCGCTGGTGCGGTTCTACCGAGCCGTCGACCGCGGCACCCCGGTCGGACCGGCGCTGCGGGCCGAGTTCGGGTTGGGCGTCCCGGCCTTCACGCAGCAGTGGCGGACCCTCCTGCAAGACTTGGCGGGGTGAGGAGTCCGGACCGTCGGGTCGCCCTGGTCGTGACGGCGGTCGGTGGCGTCGCGTTCGCGGTGCTCGCCGCCGTGCTGGTGCCGTGGCACCCCGTGCCGGGTGGCATGCCGGCGCCGGTGCCGGCGTCCTCCGTGCTCACCGACGAGCAGATCCGGCGGGCCGAGGACTACGCCGCGCTCGCGCGGGCCTGGGGCTGGAGCTCGCTGGCGGTCTCGCTGGTGGTCGCCTGCGTGCTGGGCTTCTCGAGCTGGGGCCGCCGGATCGTCGCACGGCTGCCCGGCTGGTGGTGGGTGCGCGTGGTGCTCGCGGTCGTCGTGGTCGCGCTGGTCGGCCGACTGGCGACGCTGCCGTTCGCGGTGCTGGCACGCCGGCACGCCCTGGACTACGGGCTCACCACTCAGGACTGGTCCGGGTTCGCCCGGGACGTCGCGATCTCGTTCGGGGTCTCGCTGGTGGTCACGTCGGTGCTGCTCGTGGTGCTCGTGGGCTGCGCCCGGCGCTGGCCGCGGGCCTGGCCGGCCGTCGCCGGCGCCGTCCTCGGCGGGTTCGTGCTGGTCGCGTCGTTCGGCTACCCGATCGTCGTCGAGCCGCTCTTCAACAGCTTCAGCTCGCTTCCCGACGGCGACCTGCGCACCAAGGTCTTCGCCCTCGCCGACCGGGAGGGCGTCCCGATCGACGACGTCCTGGTCGCCGACGCGTCCCGGCGTACCACCACGCTCAACGCCTACGTCTCCGGCTTCGGCGACACCCGCCGGGTGGTGCTCTACGACAACCTCGTCGAGGACGTGCCCGAGGACGAGACGCTGTCGGTGGTCGCGCACGAGCTGGCCCACGCCAAGCACGACGACGTGCTGACCGGGTCGCTGCTCGGCGCGGCCGGCGCGGTGTTCGGCGTCGGCCTGCTCGCGCTGCTCGTCGGCGCGGTCGGTGAGCGCCGCGGCGTCCGGATGCGCGACCCGGAGGTGGTGCCGCTGGTGCTCGCCCTGGTGGCGATCGGCACGCTGCTGTCGGCGCCGGTCCAGAACGGCATCAGCCGGCACATCGAGACCCGCGCGGACGTCGAGGCGCTCGAGGCGACCCACGCCCCGGGCGCCTTCGAGGCCGTGCAGCGCCAGCTGATGCTGCGCTCGCTCGCCGACCCCACGCCGCCGGCCTGGTCGCAGTTCTGGTTCGGCTCGCACCCCACCGGCCTGACCCGGATCGCGATCGCGCGGCAGCTGGCCGAGAAATGACCGATGGCCGCGGACCTCATGGGTCCGCGGCCATCCCGGTTGCTGGGTTCGTCGTCTACGGCGTCCGGTCGATCGAGTTGCTCGTGTCGGTGAACAGCCCGGTGATGGCCGGGCCGAAGATGACCATCGCCGCGACGACCGCGGCCGCGACGGCGAACACGAGGAGGCCGTACTCGACGGCGCTCGCACCGCGCTCGTCCATCCGGGCGCGGTGAGCCTCGACGATGATCCTCAGGTACTGCAACATGTGATTCTCCCTCCCACCTGTGCTGAGGCCCCCACGGGGCGGGGCCTGCATCAGAGTCACCGTTCCCCGGTGTGGACGGGTCGAAGCACTGGTCCGGACCACCTCGCCGGCCTCAGCCGAGGTGGTCCAGCATCGACAGCGCCGCGGGACCGAGGACGACCACGAACAGGCAGGGCATGATGCAGAAGATCAGCGGCACGGTGATCTTCACCGGCACCTTCTGGGCCTTCTCCTCCGCGCGCTGGCGCCGCTTGACCCGGATCTCGGACGACTGGACCCGCAGCACCTGGGCGATCGGGATACCGAGCTGGTCGGCCTGCACCATGGCACCGACGAAGACACGCAGCTCCGGAACGGTGGATCGGTCGGCCAACCCGCGCAGGGCGGCGCTGCGGCCCTGGCCGAGCTGCATCTCCCGGATCATCCGGGACAGCTCGTCCGCGAGCGGGCCCTCCGTGTTCCGTGCGACCTGCTGGACGGCGGCGTCGAAGCCGAGCCCGGCCTCGACGCTGATCGTGAGCAGGTCGATGGCGTCGGGGAGGTCCCGACGGATCCGTTCGGAGCGGTCGTAGGCGCGCTGGTACAGGAGCAGGCCGGGGGCGTAGAACCCGAGCGCGGCGCCCGCGATCGCGAGCACCGCCCGCAGGGGCAAGGATGCGCCGACGAGGAACCCGAGGACCGTAGCCACGACCAGCCCGACGAGCGCGCCGATCACCGTGCAGGTGAGGACCCGGTCGACCGTCCACCCCGCTGGGTTCCCGGCCAGGTCGAGGCGGTGGCGGATCCGCTCCGGTGCGTCCTTGCCGGCGAGCCGGCGGCCGAGGCCGCGGAAGCGGTCCACGGCCGGGTCGAGGACCCGCTCGCGGAACGGTGGCGGGGCTTCGCCGATCAGCGGGCGCGGTGTTGCCGAGCTGGCCTCGACCAGCGCCAGGGACCGGGCCACGCCCCGCTGGTCGACCGGCTCGCGCAGCGCCACTGCGAGGAGGCCGATCGCCACGGCCACCAGGAGCCCACCCAGCAGGAGCGCCACGTCAGACCTCCACCTTGACCAGGCGGCTCATCCAGAACACTCCGACGGCGAGCCACAGGGCACCGCCCACGAGGAACACGACGCCGCGGGGGTCGGTGAACAGCGGCATGACGTAGTCGCGGTTGGTGAGCAGCAGGTAGAGGAAGAACACTCCAGGAAGGCAGCCGAGCACCCACGCCGAGAGCTTGCCCTCGGCGGACAAGGTGGCGACCTGGCGGCGCACGTACTCCCGCTCCCGCATGGTGGCGGCGACGGTGTCGAGCAGCTCGGCCAGGTTGCCCCCGACCTCGCGCTGGATGCGGATCGCCATCACCGCCCAGTGCAGGTCGTCGCTGTCGAACCGCTCCGCGACGCCCTCGAGCGCGTCCTCCAGCGGTACGCCGAGGCGGGTCTCGACGAGCGCGCGGCGGAACTCGCCCGCGACCGGGTCCGACCCCTCCCGGGTCACGGTCTCGACGGCCTGGGCCAGGGAGAGGCCGGCCGCGAGCGACCCGGACATCAGCTGCAGCGTGTCCGGGACCGCGGCGGCGAAGGCCTTGCGGCGGCGGCCGGCGCGGACGCCGAGGTAGAGCCAGGGCCCGACCGCCCCGAGCGCGGCGAGGACCAGGAAGAGCGGCACGTCTCCCTCGCCGAGCAGCAGCCCCAGCAGGCCGGCCACCACGAACACGCCGGTGTGCACCAGCAGCCACTCGGCGGCTCTGAGCCCGCTGCCCGCGGCCTCGAGCCGGTGCCGGATGCGCTGCTCCAGGCCGCGGTTGCTGCCCAGCACCTGCTCCGCGGCACCGGTCGCCTGCGCGACGGCCCCGGGGCGGTGGGCGGCCGCAGCGGCGGCGAGGTCGGCCCCCGGGCCGACGTACGTCGTGACCCGCTCCTCGGCCGACATCGCGCGCGGGCCCGACGCGGGGACGAGCAGCACGAGCACGCCGAGCAGGCCGAGACCGACGGCCGCGGCGCCCGCGACCAGCAGCGGGCTCATGCCCGCCGCCCGGGCACGAACAGGGCGGGATCGACCACCACGCCGGCGTACTCGAGCTTCTCCACCACCTTCGGGCGCAGCCCGGAGGGCACCAGGTCGCCGCCGGGCCGGTCGAGCACGAACACGTCCTGGAGGGTGATGACGTCGCCCTCCATCCGCTCCACCTCGGTGACGTGGGTGACCCGGCGCGACCCGTCCTTGAAGCGGGTCTGGTGCACGATCAGGTCGATCGCGGACGCCATCTGCTCGCGGATCGCGCGCATCGGCAGGTCCATGCCGGCCATCAGCACCATGGTCTCGATCCGGGCCAGCGTGTCGCGCGGGCCGTTGGAGTGCACGGTGCAGATCGACCCGTCGTGGCCGGTGTTCATCGCCTGCAGCATGTCCAGCGCGGACGCGTCCCGGACCTCGCCGACGACGATCCGGTCCGGGCGCATGCGCAGCGCGTTGCGCACCAGGTCGCGGGTGTCGACCTCGCCGCGGCCCTCGATGTTCGCGGGCCGGGACTCCAGGCGCACGACGTGGTCCTGCTTGAGCTGGAGCTCGGCGGCGTCCTCGATCGTGACGATCCGCTCGTCCGCGGGGATGAAGGACGACAGCACGTTCAGCGTGGTCGTCTTCCCCGCGCCGGTGCTGCCGGACACGATGACGTTCAGCCGGGCCCGGACGCAGGCGGCGAGGAAGTCGTGGGCGCCGGGGGAGAGGGTGCCGTTCGCGACCAGGTCCTCCGCGGTGAGGGGGTCGGCCGCGAACTTCCGGATGGTCAGCGCGGACCCGTCGACGGCCAGCGGCGGGATCACCGCGTTCACCCGGCTGCCGTCGGGCAGCCGAGCGTCGACCATGGGGCTGGACTCGTCGACGCGCCGGCCCACCCGCGACACGATCTTGTCGATGGTCCGGCGCAGGTGCGCCTCGTCGACGAACCGCGCCGCGGTGGTCTCCAGCCGGCCGTCCCGCTCCAGCCAGATCTGGTGCGCGCCGTTCACCATCACCTCGGACACCGTCGGGTCCCGCAGGAACGGCTCGATCGGCCCGTACCCCAGGATGTCGTCGGTGATCTCCTGGGTCGCCCGGGCTCGGTCCCGGTGGCTGAGCGGCTTCTCCTGCGCGCCGAGCACCTCCGCCAGGACGGCGTGGACCCGCTCGGCGAGCTCGTCGTGGTCCATGTCCGCGTCGTACAGCTGCGGGCCGAGCTGCTGGAGCAGCTCCGCGTGCACGGTGCCCTTGATCTCCTCGATCCGGTCCTGCTTGCCCAGCTGGGACATCCGCTCGGTCAGCGGCGTCGGCTCGACGAGCTCGTGGCCGGCGCTCTCCCGGGCGGCCGCCAGGCGATCGGCGAGGCTCATACCGTCACCTCCGGATCCGGAACCGGCGGGTGACCGGGGCCGCCGGCTGCTCGGCCGCGGGCTCGGCGGGCTGCCCGGCGAGCCGGCCCGCCAGGTCGCGGATCGCGGTGCTGGACGGGTGCTCGGGCTTGCCCACGACGATCGGGGTGCCGACGTTCGTCGCGGCGGCGATGTCCGTCGAGGTCGCGACCTGCGCGGCCACCGACAGCCCGAGGATCGCCTCCACCTTGTCCGCGCCGATCCCGACCGCGTCGTCCGCCCGGTTGAGGAGCAGGTGCCGGTGGCCGCGGGCGATGCCGAGCATCTCCAGGGTCTCCAGCGCGACGCGCACGTTCTTCAGCGTCGGTACGTCGAGGGTCGCGACCACCACGCACTCGTCGGTCTCGTCCAGCGCGGCCAGCGTCGCCTCGTCGAAGGCGGGCGCGGTGTCGACCACCACGTAGTCGAACGTCTCCCGCAGGATCGTGAGCACCCGCGCGACCAGCGCGGGCGTGACGCGCTCGCGCACGTCGGGCCCGCTGGGCGCGGCGAGCACCATCAACGCGTCCTGGTGCCGGGTCAGCAGCGTGTCCACCAGCGACACGTCGAGGGAGTCCTCGGAGCCGATCGCGTGCTCGATCGTGTGCGAGGGGAACAGCTGCAGGGTGATCGCCACGTCGCCGAACGCGAGGTCGAGGTCGACCAGGCAGACGCGGCGCGCGCCGCGGTCGGCGAGCGAGAGCGCGAGGTTGACGGCCATCGTGGTCTTGCCGACTCCGCCCTTGGGGGAGAAGACCGTGACGACCTTGCCCCGCTGCGTGGCGCCCGTCGGCCCGCGCAGCGCGACGTACAGCTGGTAGGCCCGGTTGGCTGCCGCCGCGACGGCCTCCAGGTCGCGGTCGGGCACGACGTCGCGGGCGCCGGCCTTCATCGCCCGGGTCAGCAGCCCGGCGTCGATGACGTCGCGGACGAGCACGACGCTGGCCGTCGGCCGGCCGGTGCGCAGGCTCTCGCACGCGGCCAGCGCGTCGTCCAGGTCGAGGTGCGGACCCAGCAGCACGAGGTACTCCTCGGTGTGCTCGGTCAGCCAGGCCGACAGCCGCTCGGTGCAGTCCACGCCGTGCGCGGACTCGGGCATGGCCGTCAGCAGCTCGCCGACGGTGGCGGGATCGGGGTCGACGACAACCGGCATCTCAGCTCTCCGTCACCTGAACAGGTTCGCGGACGTCACGCCCGCGCCGCCTGACTTGACCTTGCTCTGACCGTTGAGGAGCGCGAACGCGAGCTCGCCGTTCGACGAGGCGTAGAGCACCTTCTGCGCCTCCCTCTGGTCGACCGCGACCGTGAGGAGCGTCCGCGGCAGCTCCTCGGTCGTCGGGGAACCCTGCTCGTCCGTGGTCGTCGTGGTCACCGGCGCCGTGGACCCGACCCCCAGGACGGTGACCCGGGGCAGCAGCAGCCGGGTGAACGTCTGGCCCGTCTGCGGGTCGGTCCCGTTGAGGAACACCGAGACCTCCGACCCCGGCTCCAGGAACCCGGAGACCCGCGCCGCGTCCGTCAGGTTGACCGACACCGCCATCTTCCCGGGCGGGATCGGGAGGGTGGCCGCGGCCTCGGCCGACGAGCCGAACTTCGCGGCGATCAGCTGCTCACCCGGGTAGATCGGCACCAGGGCGACCTCGCCCTTCAGCGCGTCGGCGTTCGCGCCGGCGCCGTCCAGGAGGTCGTCGCGCGCGACCTTCGCGGTCGCGACCTTGCCCGCGGCCCGGGCCGCGTCGATGCTCTCGCCCGGGGCGATCTGTCCGGTCGCGACCAGCACGTCGACCCTCGTGAACCGGTTCGCGGCGCGCGCGTCGGCGCCGCGCGCGTACGCGAGGACCAAGGCCACTCCCAGCACGGCCACTGCGGCCGCTCCCAGGACCAGCAGTCGTCGTCGATCCATGTCGACCCCTCCCACTCCCCGTGAGCTCCCACGGAGGTTATGACCGGTATCGGGGCTCGTCGAACGCTGGAGCAGACCAGCGTGGCACGGAGGTTTGAGCTCCCGTTACCGATGGGTACGGGGTCCTGTTTCTAGGACTGGTACAGCGCGGCGACGTCGTCCTTGAACTCGCGCATCACCACGTTGCGCTTGAGCTTCAGGCTCGGGGTGAGCTGGCCGCCCTCCTCGGTCCACTCGTCGGCGAGGATCGTGAACTTCCGGATCGACTCGGCCTTGGAGACGGCCTGGTTGGCGTCGTCGACCGCTTCCTGGATCGCCGCCCGCAGGTCGGGGTCGTCGATCAGGTCCTCGATGCTGCCCGCCTTGCCGTGCTGCTCGGCCCACAGCGGGAGCGACTCGCGGTCGATGGTCACCAGTGCGCCGACGAACGGCTGCCCGTCGCCGACGACCATGCACTGGTCGACGAGCAGGTGCAGCCGGACCCGGTCCTCGAGCACCGTCGGCGCGACGTTCTTGCCGCCGGCGGTCACGATGATCTCCTTCTTGCGGCCGGTGATCCGCACGAAGCCCTCGTCGTCCACCTCGCCGAGGTCGCCGGTGTGGAACCAGCCGTCGCGCTCGAGGGCCTCGGCCGTCGCCTCCTCGTTGTGCCAGTACCCGGCGAAGACCTGGCCGCCCTGGAAGAGCAGCTCGCCGTCGTCGGCCACGCGGACGGCGGTGCCGGGCAGCGGCCGGCCCACGCTGCCGACCTTGATCGCGCGGGGCAGGTTGGCGGTCAGCGCCGCGGTGGTCTCGGTGAGGCCGTACCCCTCGAGCACCGTCAGGCCGATGCCTCGGTAGAAGTGGCCCAGCCGGTCACCGAGGGGCGCGCCGCCGGACACCGCGTAGACGCAGCTCCCGCCGAGCGCGTCGAGGAGCTTGCCGTAGACGAGCCGCTTGAACAGGGCGTGCTTGGCGCGCACCGCGAGGGACGGCCGGCCCCGGTCGAGCCCGCGCGAGTAGTCGATCGCGGTCTGCGCGGCCTGGTCGAAGATCCGGCCGCGGCCGTCGGCGGTGGCGCGCTGCGAGGCCGTGTTGAACACCTTCTCGAAGACGCGGGGCACCGCGAGGATGAACGTGGGCTGGAAGGCCTGGAGGTCCGGCAGCAGGTTCTTGATGTCCGCGCTGTGCCCGAGCCGGGTCCGCGACTTGATGCAGCCGATCTCGATGATCCGCGCGAAGACGTGCGCGAGCGGGAGGAACAGCAGCGTGGACGACCCCCGGGTCTCGAACAGCTCGGGCAGCGAGTCGACGGCCACGCCGAGCTCGAACATGAAGTTGCCGTGGGTGAGCATGCAGCCCTTCGGGCGCCCGGTGGTGCCCGAGGTGTAGATCAGCGTCGCGAGGTCGAGCGGCGTCGCCGTCGTACGCCGCTTCTCGAGCTCCTCGTCGGAGATGTCGTCGCCGAGGCTGGTGAGGGTGCCGACCGCGTTGTCCGAGATCGACCAGACGTGGTTGAGCAGCTCGAGACCGCCGCGCACCTCGTTGATCCGGGCGAGGTGCTCGGGTCCCTCCGCGACCACCGCGCGGGCGCCGGAGTCCTCGAGGATCCACGCGATCTGCTCGGCCGACGACGTCTCGTACACCGGCACCGACACCGCGCCCGCGAACCAGATCGCGTAGTCGAGCAGCGTCCACTCGTACCGGGTCTTGGAGATCAGCGCGACCCGGTCGCCGGCCTGCACGCCGGCGGCGATCAGGCCCTTCGCCACCGCACTCACCTCGGCGAGGAACTGCGTCGCCGTGACGTCCTCCCAGCCGTCCGGCCCGGGGCGGCTGAACTGGACGGTGTCGCCCGCCTCCCGGGCGTTGGTCACGACGTCGTCGGTGAGGTTGCCGGTCGACGGGATCTCGGTCGTCAGCGGGGTCGAGAACTCTCGCACGGCCCGACGTTACCGCGTGCGGGAGGTCCCCGGACCATCCGGTACGCTCGCTGCCCGAGTCGAGACCAGCCCGTGAGCAAGGGGACCCGATGGCCGAGCAGACCACCTCGTCGATCGTCATCGACGCCGACCCTGCGGACATCATGGGCGTGATCGGCGACTTCCCGGCGTACCCCCACTGGGCCAAGGGCGTCACCACCGCCGAGGTGGTCCGCGAGGGCACCGACGGGTGGGCCGAGCAGGTGTTCTTCGAGCTCGACGTGAGCCCGATCAAGGACGAGTACACCCTCGCCTACGAGTGGGACGGGTACGACGGGGTGACCTGGACGCTCGTCGAGGGCAAGATGCTCCGCGCCCTGGACGGCGCCTACCTGCTGCGCCCCCTCGGCGCGGGCACCACCGAGGTCACCTACCGGCTCTCGCTGGACGTCTCGATCCCGCTCATCGGCATGCTCAAGCGCAAGGGCGAGAAGATCCTGATCGACGCCGCGCTCAAGGGTCTGAAGAAGCGCGTGGAGTCGCTCTGAGGATCCTGCTGTTCACCGGCAAGGGAGGGGTCGGGAAGTCCACCGTCGCCGCCGGGACCGCCGCCCTCGCCGCGGCAGACGGGCGGCGCACGCTGGTGCTGTCGACGGACGCCGCCCACTCGCTCGCCGACGCCTACGGCTGTCCGGCCGGCGCGATCGGCGCCGAGCCGACCGAGGTCGCGGACCGGCTGTTCGTGCAGCAGGTCGACGCACAGCTGCGGTTCGAGCAGTCCTGGGCGGACATCCAGCGCTACCTGCTGTCGGTGCTCGACGCCGCGGGGGTCGACCCGGTCGCGGCGGAGGAGCTGACCGTCATCCCCGGCGCGGAGGAGGTGCTGGCGCTGCTCGAGCTGCGCCAGCACGCGCTCGCGGGGGAGTGGGACGTCATCGTCGTCGACTGCGCCCCGACCGCCGAGACCCTGCGGCTGCTGGCGCTGCCCGAGGCGCTCGGCTGGTACATGCACCGCGTGCTCCCGGTCGAGCGGCGGGTGGTCAAGGCGCTGCGGCCGGTGCTCAGCCGGGCGGCCGGCGTCCCGATGCCGGGGGACACGGTCTTCGACGCCGTCGAGCGGCTGCACGCCGAGCTCGAGCAGGTGCGCGAGCTGCTGAGCGGTCCGGAGGCCAGCGTCCGGCTGGTGCTGACCCCGGAGAACGTCGTGCTCGCCGAGGCCCGGCGCTCGTACACGACGCTGTCGCTGTTCGGCTACCGCGTGGACGGCGTGGTCGCGAACCGGGTGTTCCCGGCCGAGGGCGCCGACGACTGGCGGGCCGGCTGGGTGGTCGCCCAGGACGAGGTGCTCGAGCGGGTCGGGGAGTCGTTCGCGGGGCTGCCGATCTGGCGCTCCGAGTACCGGCCCCGCGAGCCGGTCGGCGTCGAGGCGGTCACCGCGCTGGCGCGCGAGGTGTACGCCGGCACCGACCCGCTGGCGACCGGGAAGGGCCGCGGGCCGTTCCACATCCGGCGTACCGAGGCGGGCGCCCTGCTGCGCCTCGCGCTGCCCCTGGTCACACGCGCCGACGTCGATCTGGCGCGCAATGGCGACGATCTGGTCGTGACCGTGGGATCGTATCGTCGGCTGCTCACGCTCCCCTCCGGGCTGGCGCGCTTCCGCATCGCCGGCGCCCGGGTGGAGCAGGGGGAACTGCAGGTGCGGTTCGTCGAGGACCCCGTGGACGAGGGCGGAAGGTGACATGAGCGGGGACCGAGAGGATCCGGACGTCGGGTCGGTGGGCGAGGAGGCGGCGAAGCTGCTGGGCGCCCTGTCGGAGTGGGCGAGGGACGCGGCGCACGACGTCGACCGCCACCTCGCGACCGGTGCCGACGAGTGCACGTACTGCCCGATCTGCCGCACCGTGCACGCCGTGCGCGGGCTGAGCCCCGAGGTGAGGACGCAGCTGGCGACGGCCGCGACGACGTTCCTCCAGGCCGCGGCCGGGCTGATGGCGTCCGCGGCGCGCGACCAGCAGGCCCCCCAGGGCGGCGTCGAGCACATCGATCTCGACGGCCTGGATGACGACGCCGACTGGCCGGTGGAGACTGACCCCGAGGAGAGTGACCGATGAGCCTGGCCTGCGGGATCGACGTCGGCGGCACGAAGATCGCCGGCGGCGTCGTCGACGAGGACGGCGGCATCCTCGAGGAGCTGCGCGTCGAGTCTCCGGCGACGGACGCGGAGGCGATCGAGGAGGCCATCGCCGGCCTGGTGACCGAGCTCCGCTCGCGGCACCCGATCGAGACCGTCGGCGTGGGCGCGGCGGGGTACATCGACAAGGCGCGCGCCGTGGTGCTGTTCGCGCCCAACGTCGCCTGGCGCAACGAGGACCTCAAGGGCGAGCTGGAGAAGCGCGTCGAGCTCCCCGTCGTGATCGAGAACGACGCCAACGCCGCCGCCTGGGGCGAGTTCCGCTACGGCGCCGCCCACGACGCCGACGACCTCCTCCTCGTGACGGTCGGCACCGGTGTCGGCGGCGGTCTGGTCCTGGACGGCGAGGTCTACCGCGGCGCGAACGGGGTGGGCGCGGAGATCGGCCACATGCGCGTCGTACCCAACGGGATCCTGTGCGGTTGCGGCAAGCACGGCTGCTTCGAGCAGTACGCCTCCGGCTCGGCCCTGGTGCGCGAGGCCCGCGCGCTCGCGCTCAGCGGCGCCCAGATCGCGCAGGGCATGCTCCGGCGCGCCGGCGGCGACCTGACGAAGATCACGGGTCCGCTCGTCACCGAGGCGGCGCAGGCCGGCGACGCGGGCGCCCTCCAGCAGCTCGCCGAGCTCGGCCGGTGGCTGGGCGAGGGCATGGCCTCGCTCACCGAGATCCTGGACCCCGAGGTGATCGTGGTCGGGGGCGGCGTCAGCGAGGCCGGGGACCTGCTCCTCGAGCCGACCCGCAAGGCCTTCGCCGGCCAGCTGGTCGGCCGCGGCTTCCGCCCGATCCCGGAGATCCGCAAGGCGCAGCTCGGCAACCGGGCGGGGCTGATCGGCGCGGCGGACCTGTCCCGGCGCTGACGCCGAGACACCCCCCGAATCCGGGATGTGCGAGCCCGCGCGGGGCCGAAGACTGGGGCGGTGAGCCAGGGACCCTTCCCGAGCAGCACCCCGCAGCGCCCTCGCCGTCGTACCGGTGGCCTGGCGCTGGTGGGCCTGCTCGTGGTCGTGCTGGCGCTCGTCGCGGTCGTCCTCGTGCGCACCCTCGGCAACGACGGCGGTGACAGTGGTGCGACGGCGGCCACGACCGCCGTCGACCTCTCGAGCCGGCCCGCCGACCTCGACAAGACCTTGGCGGCGACGGCCGACAGCCTGCGCGAGTTCTGGACCACCGAGCTCCCGCGGGTCTACCACAAGCCCTTCGAGGACCTCGCGGGCGGGATCCAGCCGAAGACGAAGGACAGCCCGCCGTGGACGTGCAACGGCAAGCGCGTCACCTACCGGGACATCCGGGCCAATGCCTTCTACTGCGGCGGCAAGGACGACGACTACATCGCCTACGACGCGTCGTACCTGCTGCCCCGGCTGGACCAGGGCTTCGGCGCGCTCACGCCTGCCGTCGTCCTCGCCCACGAGTTCGGCCACGCCATCCAGCACCGGGCCGGGGTGCAGGCGCCGTCCGTGGTCATCGAGCTGCAGGCGGACTGCTTCGCCGGCGCCTGGGTCGCCTACGCGCAGTCGTCGGCCACCGACCCGGTCGCCGTCGACCAGTCGGCCCTGGACAGCTCCATCCGGGCGATCCCCCTGCTGCGGGACCAACCGGGGACGCCCGCGACCAACCCGAAGGCGCACGGCCTCGGCTTCGACCGCGTCAACGCGTTCCAGACCGGCTACGAGTCCGGCGCGAGCCGGTGTGCGACGTTCCCGGACGGCAACGTGGTCGTGACCGAGCTGCCGTTCCGCACTCCCGTCGAAGCCCTGACGGGGGGCAACATCGCGTTCGGCGAGGCGCTCCCGTTCTTCGTCGACCATCTCGACAGCTACTGGTCCGTTGCCCTGCCGCAGATCCCGGGAGCCCCGGCGTACCAGAGCCCGGCCCGCAAGCCGGCCCCGTCCGTCCCGCTTCCCGACTGCGCCGGCGACCCGGGCTACGACCGCCAGGCGGTCACCGCCTACTGCGTGCCCACCAACACCGTGTCCTGGGCGACGGCACCGCTCGCCCGGTTGCACGCTCAGATCGGTGACATGGCGACCGGCGCGGCGCTGTCGGAGAGCTGGGCCAGAGCTGCCCAGGCCCAGGCCGGCCTGCCGACGACGGGCGGTCCCGCGGAGCTCCAGCAGGTCTGCTTCACTGGCGCGTGGGTGGCTGCGATCGCGTCGAGCAGGTCCCCGGTCCAGCTCTCGCCAGGGGACATCGACGAGGTGCTCCTCACCGTGCTCACCCCGCTCTCCACGCAGGAGGAGCACGCGGTCCAGAGCACGTCGTTCGAGCGCGCGGACGCGCTCCGAACCGGAGTGCTCGACGGTCTCGGCGCCTGTCTGAAGTAGCGCGCCGCACACGCCGAGCACGAACGTCACTACCGTGATGCCGTGCGTGCCTACCACGTGTCGTCCAGCCTCAACCGCGCCTCGATCGCCGAGCACGGCCTGGACTGGGAGCGCATGGGACTCGCTTGCGGCATCGCCGGCAGCCCGACCCCCGAGGCGGAGGGCGTGTTCCTCTGCCGGGAGGAGGTCGAGGCCGACTGGTTCGTGCGTCTCAACAACACGGGTGGGCCGGTCGATGTGTGGATGATCGACGGGATCGAGCCGGAGTCGCTGATCGACAACGGAAGCGGGTTCGAGTACGTCCGCCACAAGATCCCGGCCGCCAGCCTGACCCTGCTGAGGGGCAGCCTCGACGACGACGGCACCCACTGACCTGCCGCACGGCGTCCGGCGGTCTGTCACGTCCTCCGGTGAGCACCCGTCACCGGGCGGAAGTGTGGTGGATCCGATCCACCGGATGCGTTGGATCGACCACACTCGCGCGCCGAGCCGTGAGCCGGGATGCCGGCCGCAACCACCCACCCACCGCCCCGTTCGCTGCCTATCGGTCGCAACCCCAAGCGGACCGCGAGGAGCTGACGGTCGACCGCACCCCCTCCGTCGTCGGGGGTCTCGACGAGCTCGGCCAACGGTGCGCCGGCAAGCGACCGACAGGAGCCACTCGCTCTACTGGGTCGTGTGCCTGAGACCGCGCTATAGCGCGGTCTCAGGCACACGACCCGAACACCGCGCGAGCCGTGAGCCGGGATGCCGGCCGCAACCACCCACCCACCGCCCCGTTCGCTGCTATCGGTCGCAACCCCAAGCGGACCGCGAGGAGCTGACGGTCGACCCCGCCGCGTCCGCCGTACGAGGTCTCGACGAGCTCGACCAACGGTGCGCCGGCAAGCGACCGTCAGGAGCCACCCGCTGTGCTGGGTCGTGTGCCTGAGACCGCGCTATAGCGCGTTCTCAGGCACACGACCCGAACACCGCGCGGCCGTGAGCCGGCCGACGTCCGCCCCCACCAACCGCCCGTCTGGTCGAATAGCCCCCGTGGCTCTCTTCATCGGCGTGGACATCGGCGGCACCAAGGTGCTGGCGGCCGCGGTGTCGTCCACGGGCCGCGTGCTGCGCACGGCCCGCCGTGAGACCCCCGGGCGCCGGGTCGAGGCCCGGCTGGTCGAGGACGCGCTGACCGAGGCGGTCGAGGAGATCGCCGGCGTCCGCCGGCCCTCGGCGATCGGCATCGCGGCGGCGGGGTTCGTGGACGCCCAGGGGGAGCGGGTGCGGTTCGCGCCGCACCTGCCCTGGCGCGACGAGGGGGTGCGGGCGAAGCTCGCCGAGCGGTGGAGCGCGCCGGTCGTGCTCGACAACGACGCGAACTGCGCGGCCCGCGCCGAGGTCGTGTACGGCGCCGTGGGGAACGCCCACGACGCGCTGGTCATCACGCTCGGCACCGGCATCGGCGGCGCGGTCGTGCTCGACGGCGCCGTGCACCGCGGCTACAACGGCATGGCCGGCGAGTTCGGCCACATGCAGGTCGTGCCGGACGGCCGGGAGTGCGAGTGCGGCGGGGTCGGCTGCTGGGAGCAGTACTGCAGCGGCAAGGCGCTGGCCCGCTACGTCCGCGAGCACGGCGGCCCCGAGGACCTGACCGGGCCCGCGGTGATGGAGGCGGCCCACGCGGGCGACCCCGTCGCGACGGCCGCCTTCGAGGACGTCGGCACCTGGCTGGGCGTCGGTACGGCGAACCTGGTCGCGGCGTTCGACCCCGAGATCGTGGTCGTCGGCGGCGGCCCGTCGATCGCCGACGACCTGCTCCTGGCACCGGCGCGCGCGGCGCTGCGCGAGTCACTCGTCGGCGCGGCGCACCGCACCGTGCCGCCGATGGTCCGGGCCGCGCTCGGCCCCGAGGCGGGCGCGATCGGTGCGGCGTACCTGGCCCGGCAGACCTTCAGGAACGCCGGTACTCGGGCACGAGCTCGACTGCAAGCTGCTCGAGGAACAGCCCGACATCGGTGACGATGCCGCGGGCCTGCGAGGAGCCGCGGTCGGCGAGCTTGGTGACCGTCGCCGGGTTGATGTCCACGCACACCAGCGGGATCGAGGCCGGGAGGATGTTGCCGGTCGCCACGGAGTGCAGCATCGTCGCGACCATCAGGCAGAAGCCGACGTCCTTGAGCTGTGCGCGCATCGCGCGCTGGCCCTCGATCACGTCGGTGTAGACGTCCGGCAGCGGGCCGTCGTCGCGGACCGAGCCGACGAGGACGAACTCCTTCCCGTGCGTCACCAGCGCGTGCATGATGCCGCCGGTCAGCACGCCGCTGTCGACGGCCGCCTTGATCGACCCCTCCTTGCGGATGGTGTTGAGCGCGCGGATGTGGTGCTCGTGGCCGTGCTCGACACCGCGGCCCATCGCCAGGTCGATGCCGAGGCTGGTGCCGTACAGCGCGGACTCGATGTCGTGGGTGGCCAGGGCGTTGCCGGCGAACAGCACGTCGACGAAGCCGGCGTGCACCATCGCGACCAGGGCCGGCGCCGCGCCGGTGTGGACGACGCCCGGCCCGCCGACCCACAGGACCTTCTTGCCCGCGGCCTTCGCCTCGCGCATCCCGTCGGCGACCTGGCGGACCAGCACCGCCTGCGGCTTCTCCGAGGAGACCTCGGACTCCATGAACCCGAAGGCGCCCGCCGTCTCGTCCGGCGCCGGGATGGTGACCTTGATGCCGGACGCGCCGGTGATCACGAGCATGCCCTTGCGGACGTCGGACATCGGCAGCGTGTAGACCCGCTGCGGGCGGCCGTCGCCGTCGCGCTCGAGGATCAGCCCGCAGTCCATCTCGGGGTTCTCGACCTCGATCCAGGTGCCGTCGATGCGGACCCGGGTGTCGAGGTTCGTCGTGGAGTAGAAACGGTCCGGGAACACGCCGTCGCGGTCGGCCTCGGCGACCGTCGCCTCGCCCGGGTCCACCTGGTTCACGCCGCGGGTCTGCAGCCGCATCAGCAGCCGCTGCAGCGACTCGTTGTCGTCGGCGATCACCGTGATCACCGCGTGCGACGGGTCGTCGGTCTCCCGGCCCACGTCGAAGCGGTCGATCGAGTAGTCGCCGCCGTACTCGCGGATGTCGTCGAGGACTCGCGACAAGATGCCGTGGTCCATCAGGTGGCCGGTGATCTCGACCGTCTCGTTGGCGCTCACGGGGAGCACCCTAACTACACCTGGGCGCCGTCGTCCCAGGGGTCGCGCGGCTCGCGCGGCATCTTCACGACGAGATAGAGGAAGCCGCCGACGAAGGCCGCGACCAGCAGGTAGCCGAGCCACACCGGCATCCCGATCGAGAACAGCAGCGCGCAGAGCAGCACCACCGGCGAGCCGAGGACTCCGGCCCAGGCGAGCAGCCGATCCGGCTCGACGCGGGGGAGCGGCGGCGGCTCGGGCGGCGTGAAGCCCTCCTCCTCCTCGTCGGCGACGAAGGGCTCGTCGTCGCTCTCGGCGGGGAAGGCGCTCGGGTCGCCGAAGCGGCCGCCGAACGGCGCGGACGACGCCTGCGGGGGCGCCGTCGGCGACTCGTCGATCTCGGCGCGGTCACCGTAGTTCTCGACGATCGCGCGCCAGGCCCGCTCCTCGGCCTCGTCGGCGCCGTCGCCGCCGTCGCTGGGCTGGTGGTCCGGCTGCACACCACGAGCGTATGCCCCGCCGGGTGAGGTGGTCTCCTCAGGCTCGCGCCACGCGGGCGACGAACGCCGCCGTCTCGGCGTAGATCTGCTCGGCGTCGTTGTCGAGGGTCGCCACGTGGTAGCTGTCCTCGAGGCGTACGACGGTGACGTCGGTCGAGCCGACCTTGCCGGTGATGATCGGTTCGGACGCCTCGTCCACGACGTGGTCCTCCGTCGAGCGGAAGTAGAGCAGCGGGGCGGTGACCTTCGACAGGTCCTCGATCAGCCCCGGCCACGCCTGCATCATCGAGTGGATCGCCTTGAGCGGGGTCCGCGTGTAGCCGTGCTCCTCGACCCCGGCCTTCTTGATGTCGTTGGCGATGCCCGGGAACGACTTCACCAGGTGCTTGAGCACCGGCAGCAGCTTCACGTCGAGCCGCTTGGTGGCGACCGCCGGGTTCACCACGACGACGCCGGCGACGTCGGCGGGCCGGTCCGCGGCGAGCCGCAGCACGAGGGCGCCGCCCATCGACAGCCCGCCGACCACGACCGCGTCGGTGTCGGCCCGGAGCCGCTCGAACGCCGCCGAGAGCTCGCCGTACCAGTCCGCCCAGGTCAGCGTGTTGAGCTCCTCCCACGTGGTGCCGTGGCCCGGGAGCCGGGGCACCTCGACGGCGTACCCCTGCTCGGCCAGGGCCTCGCCCCACGGCCGGATCGACGCGGGCTGGCCGGTGAAGCCGTGGCTCAGCAGCACGCCCACCCGGCGGCCACCGGTGAGGGCCGGCTGGGCCGGGGCGGAGTACGGCGTCGCGAGCGGGTGTACGGTCATGCGCGGATTGTGCACCACCCGGGTCACTCATCGACCGGGGTATGGGGGAACTGCCCCGCCACGGTCTAGGCTGCCCGCGTCGGGTCGTCTCGGGATCGTGCGCGGAGGTGTCGGTGTTCTACTGGTTCCTGAAGTGGATCGCTCTCGGTCCGTGGCTGCGCCTGGTGTTCCGCCCGCGCGTCTACGGCGCGGAGAACGTCCCGCTCGAGGGCCCCGCGATCCTGGCGAGCAACCACCTCTCGTACGCCGACTGGCTGTTCATGCCGCTGACCCTGCCGCGGCGGGTCACGTTCGTCGCCAAGGCCGAGTACTTCACCGGCACCGGCCTCAAGGGCTGGCTGCAGCGCACGTTCTTCAAGGGCTCCGGCCAGGTGCCGATCGACCGCTCCGGCGGCAGCGCGTCGGAGGGCGCGATCATCTCCGCCAAGCGGCTGCTCGCGGAGGGTGAGCTGTTCGGCATCTATCCCGAGGGCACCCGCTCGCACGACGGCAAGCTCTACCGCGGCAAGGTCGGGGTCGCCCGGCTCGCGCTGGAGACCAAGGCACCGGTCATCCCGGTCGCGGTCGTCGGCACCGACGTCGTGGCGCCGCCGGGCAAGACGTTCGGGCGGTTCACCCGCCCCGTCGTCCGGTTCGGCAAGCCGCTCGACTTCAGTCGCTACGAGGGCATGGAGAACGACCGCTACATCCTGCGGTCGATCACCGACGAGATCATGTACGAGATCATGCGGCTCTCCGGCCAGGAGTACGTCGACATGTACGCCACCCGCGCCAAGGAGGAGTCCAAGAAGGACAGGGGCGCGGGCTCCGAGGCCGCTTGACCATCCACACCAGCCATCCGTTCGCGGACCCGGACCCCGACCCCGTACGGCGGTTCCGGGGGCGGCTCACCGGCACGGTCGCGCTGATCACCTCGGGCGGGGCGGGGCTGACCGTCAGCTCGCTGATGGTGGCGAACGGCGAGCCGGCGCGGGTGCTCGCGCTGGTCGATCCGGACAGCGACCTGGCCGACGAGGTCGGGCGCACCGGCCGCGCGGTCGTGCAGCTGCTGTCCTGGTCGCACCGCGACCTCGCGGAGGCGTTCGCCGGGACCGCGCCGTCGCCCGGGGGGCCGTTCCGCACCGGCCGCTTCGAGGACACCGAGTGGGGACCGCGGCTGGCCGACGCGTCGACGTGGGCCGGCACCGCGCTGGAGTCCACGACGACCGTAGGCTGGTCCGCGCTGCTGACGCTGGCTGTCGAGTCCGTCACCGTCGGCGACGACGACGAGCCGCTGGTCCACCGGCGCGGCCGGTACGTGAGACCGGCCGGATGAGCGCCATCGCGGCGTACCTGCGCCGGCTCGGGATCGACGTCCCGCCGCCGCCCACGCTCGACGCGCTGTTCCTGCTGCACCACCGGCACCTCGAGCGGGTGCCCTACGAGAACCTGGCGATCATGCTCGGCCGGCCGCCCTCGGTGGACGCCGTCGCGTCGCTGGAGCGGGTGGGCGAGCTCGGCCGCGCCGGCTACTGCTTCCACCACAACGGCGCCCTCGAGGTCGCGCTGCGCGAGCTCGGCTTCGACGTCAGCCGCCGGCACGGCCACGTGTGGACCGACGAGGACGACCGCGCGGGAACCTTCCTCAACCACCTCGTGCTGCACGTCGCCGGGCTGCCGACCCTCGGGAACCCGGGAGGGGAGTGGTGGGTGGACGTCGGCCTCGGCGACGCCTTCCGGGAGCCGCTGCCGCTGGTCGTGGGGGAGCACCGCCAGGACGGCTTCGGCTACGTGATCGACGACGTGCGGACCGACGGCTGGTCGTTCCGCCACGACCCGACCGGCAGCTTCGCCGGCATCGAGGTGTCGTCGCGGCCGACCGAGCCTGCCGACGTGCTCGCCGCGCACGCGGAGCTGTCCGCGCCGGGCACCGGGCGGTTCTCGAGGGTGCTCGTCGTGCAGCGGCGGTACGCCGGCGGCACGGCCACGCTGCGCGGCTGCCTGCTGACGCACGTCAGCCTCGGGGCCACCGTCGAGACCGAGCTGGCCACCTGGGAGACCTGGCGCGCGGCGCTGGACGACCTGCACCTGCCGGTCGCCGACATCGCGGAGGACGAGCTCCGCGGGCTCTACGACCGGATGTGGGCCGGGCACCTGGCCTGGCGCGCGACCTAGGATCACCCGCATGGCCGAGGCGCCCACGGACCTGCTGAGCATCGCCGACGAGCTCTACGGCCTCCCGCTGCCCGACTTCACGCCGGCCCGGGACGCGAAGGCCAAGGAGCTCAAGGGCACCGATCTCGGCAAGCAGGTCAAGGCGCTGAAGAAGCCGTCCCTGGCCGCGTGGGTCGTCAACCTGCTGGTCCGGCGCGAGACCGGCCAGGTCGAGCAGGTGCTCTCGGTCGGCGAGGCGCTCCGCGAGGCGCAGGCCTCGATGTCCGGCGACGCGCTGCGCGAGCTCACGAAGCAGCGCCGGCAGCTGACCGCCGCGGTCACGACCCAGGCGCGGCGTACCGCGCGCGAGGAGGGCACGAAGGTCACCGACGCGGTCGCCGACCAGGTGGAGGCGACGCTGACCGCCGCGATGGTCGACGCGGAGTGCGCCCGAGCGGTCCGCAGCGGGCTGCTGGTCGCCGCGCTGGCCACGACCGGCCTCGACCCGGCGGACGTGGCCGGCGCCGTCGCGCTGCCCGAGGCGCTCGGGTTCGAGGCCACGGCGCGCGAGGCCGAGCTCCCGCCGCGGCCCGAGCTGCGGGTCGTGCCCGATCCGGAGGCCGACCGCAAGGCCGTGGCGGCGGCGGAGCAGACCCTCGCCGCGACCCAGTCGGAGCTCGACGACGCCACCGCGGAGTACGACCAGGCCAAGGCGGCGTACGACGACCTCGCCGCCCGCAGCCTCCAGGTCCAGGCCGAGATCGAGGAGTTGCGCGGGAGGCTCGCGGAGCTCGAGTCGACGGCGGAGGAGGTCGACGACGAGCTCTCGGAGGCCGACGACACCCGCAACGAGGCGGAGGACGCCCTGCGTGAGGCGCAGCGGTCGCGCGACGCCGCGGCGGCGGCCGTGGCGAAGCTCCGTTAGGGCTGGTCCGCCCAGCCCTTCGAGCGTTCGACGGCGTCCCGCCAGCGGGCGTGCGCGGCGTCGGCGGTCGCCCGGTCGCCCCGCGGCTCGAACCGGCGGTCCAGGCTCCAGGTGTGCCGCAGGTCGTCGCTCGAGGACCAGACGCCGGCGCCGAGGCCGGCGAGGAACGCCGCACCCAGCGCGGTCGTCTCCACCACCTTCGGCCGCTCGACCGGTACGCCGAGCTGGTCGGCCTGGATCTGGCAGAGCAGGTCGTTCGCCGCCGCGCCGCCGTCCACGCGCAGCGAGGACCGGGCCGGCATCGTCTCGAGCACGTCGCGCACCTCGAACGCGATCGCCTCCAGCGTCGCGCGCACGACGTGCGCGCGGGTGGTGCCGCGGGTGATGCCGATGATCAGGCCGCGGGCGTGCGGGTCCCAATGGGGTGCGCCGAGGCCGGTCAGCGCGGGCACGAACACCACGCCCTCCGAGTCGGGCACGGTCCCGGCGACCGCCTGCGTCTCGGCGGCCGAGCCGACGATCTGGAGGCCGTCGCGCAGCCACTGCACGGCCGCGCCGGTCACGAAGATCGCGCCCTCGGTCGCGTAGGTCAGCTCGCCGTCCGGCGACCGCCACGCGGCGGTGGCCAGCAGGCCGGCCTCGGACCGCTCGATGCTGGAGCCGCAGTTGGTGAGCACGAACGATCCGGTGCCGTAGGTGCACTTGGCGTCGCCCTCGTCGAAGCAGGTCTGCCCGAACAGCGCGGACTGCTGGTCGCCGGCCACGCCCGCGATCGGCAGCGAGAGGTCCAGGAAGGTCTTCGGGTCGGTGACGGCGATCTCGCCCCAGTTCGGCACCAGCTCCGGCAGCGCGTCGCGCGGGACGCCGAACAGCTCGCAGAGCTCGTCGGACCACTCCCCGGTCGAGAGGTCCATCAGCAGCGTGCGCGAGGCGTTCGAGACGTCGGTGACGTGGTAGGTGCCCCGCGTCATCCGGGCGATCAGGTACGAGTCCACCGTGCCCACGGCGTACCGGCCGGACTCGACCAGTGCCCAGGTGTGCGGCTCGTGCTCGCGCAGCCACATCAGCTTGGTGCCGGAGAAGTAGGGGTCCAGCCGCAGCCCGGTCAGCTCGCTGACCCGGTCCTCGTGGCCCTCGTCGCGCAGCCGCGCGCACAGGTCGGCGGTACGCCGGTCCTGCCACACGATCGCCCGGCGGGGCGATCCCAGCGTCTCCCGGTCCCAGAGCAGCACGGTCTCGCGCTGGTTGGTGATGCCGACCGCCTGCAGCCGCGTGGCGTCGTACGACCTCAGCACCTGCCGGGTCGCCTCGAGCGTCGCCTGCCAGATCTCCTCCGGCACGTGCTCGACCCAGCCCGGCTTCGGGAAGTGCTGGGCGAACTCCTCGTAGCCCTTGGCCGCGACCGACCCGTCCTCCTCGACCACGACCGCGGTCACGCCGGTCGTGCCCGCGTCGATCGCGAGCACACTCATGCACGTACTCGCTTCGCTCCGTGCGCGCATGAGGCACAGCACACGCCGCCTTGAATGATTCGCTCGCTACGCTCGCTCATGCCCGGGTGCCCCGGATGATCTCGAGGACCTTCTCGTCGATCCACGAGCCGTCCGGCGCCACCCGCATCTCGTAGTTCTCGGTGCCGACCCAGGCCTGGAAGTCACGCGCGCCGGCCGCCCGGGCCAGCTCGTCCAGCTCGGCCGCCAGCTCGGGCTCGACCGGCACCTTCTCCTCGTCGGTGGAGGCCGTGAGGTACAGGTCGTTGAGGTCGAGCAGCCGCAGCAGCTCCGGGATCGGCGTCGGGTGGTCGTCGACGCGCAGGTCGACGGCGATGTCGTCGAGGCCGCCGTACCCGGCGCCGTCCTGCACCACGAGCACCGCCGCGGACTGGCGGCCGCGCGAGTCCCCGCCGGCCTCGTCGCCGGCGGCCAGCGCCTCGAGCAGGCGGCGCGCGAGCGGGGCGCCCTCGGGCGAGGCCAGCCAGGCCCGCTCCATCGCCTCGACCACCTCGGCACCGGTGAGGATGTTGCCCTGGATCGCGTAGCCCTCGCCGGTCGCGCTGCCGGCCCAGTCCAGGCACGCGTGACCGGTGTGGCTCGCGGCGTTCCCGTCGACGTCGACGATGCCGACCTGGCGGTGGTCGCGGCCCTCGTCGTCCTCCAGCAGCCGCTGGAGCGCGACCGACGCGGTCGCGCCGTCGTCGAGGTGGGCGAGCGCCTGGCCCTTGTACGCCACGTTGGCGTCGGCCTGGGTGGCGATCGCTCCGACGCCGGCGACGGCGGCCGGGACGGCGGATCCCACGGCGAGGAACTTGGAGGCGACGGCCACGCCCCAGGACTGGCCGTCGGCGGAGCGGGCCACGATCGAGAACGTCATGCCGGGACCCTATCGACACCCGGTGGCGTCGAGCGGGCCTCCGGCGGCGGCCCGAACACGTGCGGCGGCGCGCCCAGCGGGGTACTTTAGTCTCCGAAGGACCGAAGATATGACCTGATCGGTCGCTACCCATCCGAACGAGAGAGATCCCGATGACCGTCCGTCGCGTCGCCCTGCTCACCGCCGGTGGGCTCGCTCCCTGCCTGTCCTCGGCGGTCGGCGCGCTGATCGAGCGCTACACCGCCCTCGACCCCGAGATCGAGATCATCGGCTACCTCGACGGGTACGCCGGCCTCCTCCGTGGCGAGCACCTCACGGTCACGCCCGAGGACCGCGAGCGGGCGCACCTGCTGCACCGGTTCGGCGGCAGCCCGCTCGGCAACAGCCGGGTCAAGCTGACCAACGTCAAGGACTGCGTCAGGCGCGGGCTGGTGGCCGAGGGCCAGGACCCGCTGCACGTGGCGGCCGAGCAGCTGACCCGGGACGGCGTCGACGTGCTGCACACCATCGGCGGCGACGACACGAACACCACGGCGGCCGACCTGGCGGCGTACCTGCACGAGAACGGCTACGAGCTCACCGTCGTCGGTCTGCCCAAGACCATCGACAACGACGTGGTGCCGATCCGGCAGTCGCTCGGCGCGTGGACCGCCGCCGAGCAGGGGGCGGCGTTCGCCCGCAACATCGTCGCCGAGCACTCCTCGAACCCGCGGATGCTCGTCGTGCACGAGGTGATGGGCCGCAACTGCGGCTGGCTGACCGCCGCGACGGCCGCGAAGTACCGGGAGTGGCTCGACACCCAGGAGTTCTCCGGCTTCGGCGGCAACCACCGCGCGGCGTGGGACATCCACGGCGTCTACGTCCCCGAGCTCGACCTCGACATCG
Source organism: Nocardioides aquiterrae (assembly GCF_039526625.1). Taxonomy (NCBI): domain Bacteria; kingdom Bacillati; phylum Actinomycetota; class Actinomycetes; order Propionibacteriales; family Nocardioidaceae; genus Nocardioides; species Nocardioides aquiterrae. The sequence goes on along the minus strand of NZ_BAAAJE010000018.1, from coordinate 26,073 downwards.
CGGCCGAGGCCGCACGGCTCCGCGCGGTCATGGACGAGACCGGCTGCGTCAACATCTTCCTCTCCGAGGGGGCCGGCGTGTCCACGATCGTCGAGGAGATGCTCTCGCGCGGCGAGGAGCCGAAGCGCGACGCCTTCGGCCACGTCAAGATCGACACCATCAACCCCGGCGCGTGGTTCGCCAAGCAGTTCGCCGGCATGGTGGGCGCCGAGAAGACGATGGTCCAGAAGAGCGGCTACTTCGCCCGCTCCGCGGCCGCCAACGACGAGGACCTGGCGCTCATCCGGGCCTGCGCGGACCTCGCGGTGGAGGCGGCGCTGCGCGGCGAGAGCGGAGTCGTCGGCCAGGACGACGAGGCCGGAGACGAGCTGAGGGTCTGCGAGTTCTCCCGGATCAAGGGCGGCAAGGCGTTCGATCCCTCGGTGTCGTGGTTCCGCGAGCTGCTGCAGCAGATCGGCCAGCTGCAGCACTAGATCTTTACTTCTCGTTCCGACGAGACTGGTCGGCATGCGCGTCGGAGTACTCACCGGAGGCGGGGACTGCCCCGGCCTGAATGCCGTCATCCGTGCCGTCGTCCGCAAGGGCGTCAAGGTGCACGGCTTCGAGTTCGTGGGCTACCGCCACGGCTGGCGGGGCCCGCTCGAGGGCGTGACGATGGAGCTCGGCATCGAGCAGTGCCGCGGCATCCTGCCGCGCGGCGGCACCATCCTCGGCTCCTCGCGGACCAACCCGTTCAAGCTCGAGAACGGGGTGCAGCGCATCAAGGACAACCTCGCGAGCGACGGCGTCGACGCGCTGATCGCGATCGGCGGCGAGGACACCCTGGGCGTCGCCACCAAGCTCGCCGACCTCGGCGTGAACGTCGTCGGCGTGCCGAAAACCATCGACAACGACCTGTCCGGCACCGACTTCACGTTCGGCTTCGACACCGCCGTCAACATCGCGACCGAGGCGATCGACCGGCTGCACACCACCGCCGAGTCCCACCACCGGGTGCTCGTCGTGGAGGTGATGGGCCGGCACGCCGGCTGGATCGCGCTGCACTCCGGCATCGCCGGCGGCGCGAACATCGTGCTGATCCCCGAGCAGCCGTTCGACATCGACGAGGTCTGCGCCCTGGTCGAGTCGCGGTTCGAGTCGCACTACTCCCCGATCCTGGTGGTATCCGAGGGCGCGGTGCCGCGCGAGGGCGGCTCGATGACGCTGCAGTCGGGGGAGATCGACGAGTTCGGCCACGTCCGGCTCGGTGGCATCGGCGACCGGGTCGCGAAGGAGATCGAGACGCGCACCGGCAAGGAGGCCCGCGCGGTGGTCCTCGGCCACGTCCAGCGCGGCGGCACGCCCACGGCGTTCGACCGCTGGCTGGCCACCCGCTTCGGCCTCCAGGCCAGCGACGCCGTCGCGGACGGCGACTTCGGCACCATGATGGCGCTGCGCGGCACGAAGATCGTGCGGGTCCCGCTCATCGAGGGCACCGGTGCCCTGAAGCTGGTCAGCCCCGAGGAGTACGCCGAGGCGCGCGTCTTCTTCGGGTAGCGCGGCCGCGTCAGCGGACGCGGTGATGGTGGTCGAGCGAGCCGCGCGACCGAGGAACGAGGTCGCGACCGGCGTGTCGAGACCCGGTCGATGTCGAACACGACCACCGCCGACAGAACCTGCGCGCGTCCCCGATGCGTAGAAGGGGTGAGACGATCACCCACTCCGGGAGGGCATGTGACGGCCGAGGACGACTTCGAGAGGTTCGCGGTGGCCGCGTGGCCACGGCTGCACCGCTCGGCGTACCTGCTGACCGGTGACCACCATCTCGCCGAGGACCTGGCGCAGACGGCACTGGCCCGCACCTACGCGAGCTGGCGGCGGGTACGCCGGTCCGACGCGCTGGCCTACGCGCGCCGGGTCCTGGTCAACGCGAACATCGACCGGCTCCGGCGTCGCCGCTCGCACGAGGTGCCGGGCGGGGCGGTCGACGCCACGCTGGTGAGCCGCGCCCAGCCCGGTGCGGGTGCGGACGAGCTGGCCGGCGACCGGGACGAGCTGATGCGCCTGCTCGCCGGCCTGACCGACCGGGAGCGCCGGGTGGTCGTGCTGCGCCACTACTTCGACCTGTCCGAGGCCGAGGTCGCCCGCGAGCTGAAGATCGCACCCGGCACGGTCAAGAGCACCCTGTCGCGCGCGCTGCGCAAGCTGCGGGTCGCCGACGGCTCCGACGTCGAGGACGACCACTTCGTGAAGGGAGACCTGCGATGAGCACACGCACGATCGAGCAGCTCGAGCGCGAGCTGCACGACGGCGAGGACACCCACCTCGGCCGTCCCGACCTCGCCGCGATCCGCGAGGCCGGCCTGCGCCGCCGTCGCCTCGGCGCGCTCGGCGCCGCGACCGGTGTCGTGGTCTCGACGGTCGTGCTCGGCCTGGTCGTCGGTGTCCTCACCGGCGGCGGCAGCGACCGCGCCCGGGAGCCGGAGCCGGCCGACCATCCGCACCAGCTCTCCGAGCTGGCCCAGCGCGCCCTCGCCGAGATCCCGGGCGCCAGGCAGGTGTCCGACTGGCAGGTGGTGCTGCCCGCGCCCGACGGTGGTCAGCGGGACTGGGGCCTCGACGACCCGATCCGTCCGGTCGGCGCGCCCGTCGACACCGGCGCCCACCACTACAGCGGCGTCACGAGCTACCGTCGCGCGGACTTCCCGCACTGGCTCTACGACGGCGTCCAGCACATCGAGCAGACCGACCTCGCCGACGAGGACGGGGGCTACCCGGTGGGCTCGACCGACCTGGGCATCCTGGTCGACGACGGGCCGGCCTACCTCGGCTGCGTGGGCACCGCCGCTCGCTGCGGTCCCGCGCTGCTGACCCGCGGGAGCGACGGGGGCTGGGTCTACGAGTGGGGCATGGGGACCGACGACTTCCTGAAGCCCGGCTCGAAGATGGAGGTCTTCCTCAGCGACGACTACGCCACCGGTGCGCCGGGTCGGCTGGTGCTCGCCGGGCTGCCCGGCACCGACGTCGCGCGGGTCGAGCTGGTGACCGTGGCCGGCACCCGGGTGGCGGGGCACGTCGAGAGCGGCACCGTCGTCCCCGGCGACACGATGATGTGGGGCACGGTCACCGGCGACCTGGCCGCGGTGATCGCGTACGACGCGCACGGCGACGTGGTCGAGGACCACGAGCTCAAGCCCTGCAGCGACCCTGTGGACTGTGAGGTTCGCTGAGCCGGTGCGTCGACGCGACCGCCTGACGGTCTGGACCACGCCCGTCGTTCCGGAGCGTTCCACCCGCAGGGGTGGGTAAAGGCTCCTACCGTCGACGTGCTTGGTGACGCTCGGGGGGCTGGTGGGACTCGGGCTCGTCATGCGTCGTGCTGATCCGGGCGAGGAACCTGCCCAGGAACTGCCCAGAGAGGGATCAGCATGTCCACCACACCGCTTCGTCGTGCGCTCGCGTGCCTGGCCGGGCTCGGCCTGGCGACGCTGGGCCTCGCGGTCCCGGCGCAGGCGTCGGACCCGCTGTACGTCTACCCGACCGCGCCGTCGCCGGTCACGGTCGCCAAGACCTGGTCCGCCGGCACCGTCGCCAACGGCGGCACCGTCACCGCCCACGTCGTCGCCACCAACCCGACCGGGGTCACGCGGACGATCATCTTCCAGGACACCTACGACTTCGGGCTCGCACCGGCCAGCCTGCCGGGCGGCTGCGGCACCACCAGCTACACCGGCTACCCGATGTTCTTCTGCCACGTGACCGTGCCCGCGATGGGCACCGCGGCGGTCGACATCCCGTTCACCGCGACGTACGTCGGGCCGAAGCAGTTCAAGCACACCTGGCGGATGTCCGAGGCCGTCGACGTCCAGAAGCAGGAGACCTACGTCTCGCTGCCGGCCGGCCAGACCCAGACGTTCTCGGTCGCCTGCCCGAGCGGGTACGCCGAGGTCGACCACTCGCTGCACGTGCTCGGCGTCGACCAGGGCACCGGCACCATCGACGACGTCCACGTGGTCTCCAGCACACTCACCGCGACCGGCTGGTCGGTCACCGTGCAGAACGGCGCCACCGGACAGGCCCAGGCCAAGCTGTTCGCCACCTGCCTGAAGACCTACACCAACACCGGCGGCACGATCGCGGTGTCGGGCATCCAGTCGTTCTCGGTCGACAACTTCCTGCCGGTCGGCGACGTGCCGTCCGAGTTCGAGGCGACCTGCCCGGCCGACCAGACCCCGGTGGCGCTCAACCTGAACGGCGCGCAGGCCAACAGCAACTACCCGAACGTCCACGACGTGCTGCTCACCCAGGTCGGGATGAAGGCCGACGGCGGCCGCAGCTCGACCGTCTTCGCCGTCGTCAACCAGCCGACCGACACCACGCTGCAGTGGCGCTGCCTGAGCACGAAGTCGACCACCGGCAACCGATTCGAGTTCCGGGTGGAAACGGAGACCGTCACGGTCGGGGCGATGTCGGACGCCGAGGTGCAGGTCTACTGCGACCACGGTGAGAAGGGCATCGTCGGAGGCTGGTACGGCGGGCCGCTCAACGGCTCGGAGCCGCGGCCGGTCAGCCGCACGTACTGGTTCCACAACACCTCGGCGGCGCCGGTGACCTACACCGCGAAGCTGCTGTGCGTCGGCAGCCGGCTGGTGCGCGGGGTCAAGGTCGCCGCGTTCGCCAAGCAGGAGCGCTGCAACTACCTCGGCGGCGTGGAGAGCCCGGCGGAGACCGAGTACCTCAACCACGACGAGGAGTGCCTGCTGGTGCGCCAGAGCTGAGCCCACCCGCGACCGGAGCCGGATTACCGGCGCCGGTCGCGGGGCAGGGTGGGCCCATGACCACCACCTCGAGCTCGGACACGCTGGACGTCAACGGCCCGACCCCGGACCTGAAGCGCGTCCTCGGCCCGCGACTGCTCCTGCTGTTCATCGTCGGCGACATCCTCGGTGCCGGCATCTACGCCGTGACCGGCGAGATGGCGCTCGAGGTGGGCGGCCTGGTGTGGCTGCCGTTCCTCGTCGCGTTCGCGGTCGCCACGCTCACGGCGTTCTCCTACCTGGAGCTGGTGACGAAGTACCCGCAGGCGGCCGGCGCGGCGCTCTACACGCACAAGGCGTTCGGCATCCACTTCGTCACGTTCCTCGTGGCGTTCGCGGTGATCTGCTCGGGCATCACCAGCGCGTCGACGTCGTCCAACCTGCTCGCCACGAACCTGCTGGCCGGGTTCGACGGGCTCGGCTGAGACGTGCCGCAGGGCGACGTCGCGGTCACCGTGGTCGCGATCGCGTTCATGGTGCTGCTCGCCGGCATCAACCTGCGCGGCGTCGGGGAGAGCGTGAAGTTCAACGTCGTCCTCACGATGGTCGAGATGGCCGCGCTGGTGATCGTGATCCTCATCGGCTTCTGGGTGATGGCCCAGGGCGACGCCGACATGGGCCGGATCGTGGTCTTCGACTCGCAGTCCGACCGCGGGCTGTTCCTCGCGGTGACCGTGGCGACCGCGATCGCGTTCTTCGCGATGGTCGGCTTCGAGGACTCGGTCAACATGGTCGAGGAGGTCCGCGAGCCCGAGCGGATCTTCCCGCGGATCATGCTCACCGGCCTCGGGATCGCGGTGATCTTCTACGTGCTGGTGGCGATCTCGGTGATCGCGGTGATCCCCGAGGGCGAGATCGAGGCCGTGGTCGCCGACGAGGGCAAGGTGCTGCTCGCCGTCGTGCAGACCGGCGCCCCCGGCCTGCCCATCGACAAGATCTTCCCGTTCCTCACCGTGATCGCGGTCGCGAACACCGCGCTGCTCAACATGCTGATGGCCAGCCGGCTCCTCTACGGCCTCGCCCACCAGGACGTGCTCCCGCGGACCCTCGGCAAGGTGCTGCCGGGCCGGCGCACGCCGTACGCCGGCATCGCCTTCTCCACGCTGCTCGCGCTGGCGCTCATCGTGGTCGTGACCTTCCTCGCCGACACCTCGGTCATCAAGGCGCTGTCCGGCACCACCGCCCTGCTGCTGCTCTGCGTGTTCGCCGTCGTGAACGTCGCCTGCCTGGTGCTGCGCCGCGACCCCCGCCACGAGGGGCGCTTCCGGGCGCCGGGCTGGGTGCCGTTCGTCGGCGCCGCCGCCTGTCTGGCGCTGGCGGGCCCCTGGGCGCGCGACCGTGAGGACTGGGTCCAGTACCAGGTCGCGGGCGGCCTGCTGCTGCTCGGGATCCTGCTCTGGGCGTTCACGTGGCTGACCAACCGCGCGGTCCGCGCGCAGCGGACCGGCTTCCGCGACATCGAGCACATGGAGGACTGACGTCTCAGGTCCGGCCGCCGAATCGGAGCCGGGCCGGTGGCCGCCGTACCCTTGACGGGTGAGTGCGATCCCGTCCCTGGCCGACCTGCACGCCCTGAACCCGGCGCAGCAGCCGTCCTATCCCGACCCTGCCGCCGTCGACGCGGCCGTCGCGCGCCTGCGCACGGCCCCGCCGCTGGTCTTTGCGGGCGAGTGCGACGAGCTCAAGGACAAGATCGCGGCGGTCGCGCGGGGCGAGGCCTTCCTCCTCCAGGGCGGCGACTGCGCGGAGACGTTCGCCGGCGTGACGGCCGACAACGTCCGCAACAAGCTCCGGGTGCTCCTGCAGATGGCGGTCGTGCTGACGTACGCCGCGTCGGTGCCGGTCGTCAAGGTCGGCCGGATCGCGGGCCAGTACGCCAAGCCGCGCTCGTCGGACTTCGAGACCCGCGACGGCGTCACGCTGCCGGCGTACCGCGGCGACGCGGTCAACGGCTTCGACTTCACCGCCGAGTCGCGGGTGCCGGACCCGCAGCGGCTCGTGGACGTGTACAACTCCAGCGCCGCGACGCTGAACCTGGTCCGCGCGTTCGTGACCGGCGGCTACGCCGACCTGCGCCAGGTGCACACCTGGAACACCGACTTCGTGCGCGAGTCCTCGGTGGGCCAGCAGTACGAGGCGATGGCGAACGAGATCGAGCGCGCGCTCACGTTCATGAAGGCCATCGGCGCGGACCCCGACGAGTTCCACCGCGTCGACTTCCACTCCAGCCACGAGGCGCTGGTGCTGGAGTACGAGCACGCGATGACCCGCATCGACTCGCGGACGAACACGCCGTACGACGTCTCGGGCCACTTCGTGTGGATCGGCGAGCGCACCCGGCAGCTGGACGGCGCGCACGTGGAGCTGCTGAGCCACATCCGCAACCCCATCGGCGTCAAGCTCGGCCCGTCGACCACGCCGGACGACGCGCTGGCGCTGGCCGCCAAGCTGAACCCCGCGAACGAGCCGGGCCGGCTGACGTTCATCACCCGCTTCGGCGCCGGCAAGATCCGCGACGGCCTGCCGAACCTGGTCGAGAAGGTCACCGCCGCCGGGGTCGAGGTCGCGTGGGTGTGCGACCCGATGCACGGCAACACCTTCGAGGCGTCGTCGGGCTACAAGACCCGCCGCTTCGGTGACGTGATCGACGAGGTCCAGGGCTTCTTCGACGTGCACCGCTCGCTCGGCACCTGGCCCGGCGGCCTGCACGTGGAGCTGACCGGCGACGACGTCACGGAGTGCGTGGGCGGCGGCGAGGACCTCACCGACCTCGACCTCGCGCACCGGTACGAGTCGGCGTGCGACCCGCGCCTGAACCGGGTCCAGTCGCTGGAGCTGGCGTTCCTGGTCGCGGACATGCTGCGTCAGGTCTGAGCCGTCTGACCCGTCAGATCCGGGGTGCGGCGTCCTTCTCGGCGCGCAGCTCGGTGCGGGCGACCTTCCGGTCGGTGACCACGATCCAGGCCGCGAGCGCGACGCCGCCCAGGATGGCGAGCGTGAACAGGACGATCGCGATCGCCGGGTAGCCGAGGATCGTGGTGTCGGTCGGCACCTGCATCAGCAGCGACGCGCCGAGGATGCTGGCGGCGATCACCAGCCCGAGCGTGAGCCGGTTCGCCAGGCGCTGCAGCACGGTGTGCAGCCGCTCCTCGTCGACGGCGTCGACGCGGACCCGGAACCGTCCGTCCGCCAGGTCGTCGAGGATCCGGTTCGCGCGCCGGGGGAGCTGGGAGGTGAACTCCTTGGCGTCCAGCGCGGCGGTCACCAGGCTGCCCGGAGAGGTCCCCAACCCGCTGCGGAGGATGCGCGGCAGGTGCTCCCGGATCGCCTCGGCGGGCACGAACTCCGGATCGAGGTGGAGCGTCGTCTGGTCGAGGTTGAGCAGCGCCTTGCCGACCATCGACATCTCCGGCGGCGGTCGCAGCCCGTGCGCGCCGGACACCCGGCTCAGGTCGACCAGGACCCGGCCGGCCTGCAGCTCCGGGCCGGTGGCGACGGCCTCGGAGACCAGGTGGGTCACGTCGTCGCGGAACGCGTTGGCGTCGTAGCGCTCGAGGGGCTCACCCATGTCGGCGAGCACGCGGGCCGCCTGCTCGCCGTTGTCGTCGCCGATCGCGACCAGCAGCCGGACCACCTTCTCCTGGAGCCGCGGCGGGATGGTGGCGACCATGCCGAGGTCCAGGATCGCGAGCCGGCCGTCGGGCGTGACGAGCACGTTGCCCGGGTGCGGGTCGGCGTGCAGGAAGCCGTCCTCGAGGATGGACTTCAGGTACGCCGAGAACAGCTGCTCCACGATCGCGTGGGCGTCGAGGTCCAGCAGGCCGAGCGGTCCGACGTCGGTGACCTTGCGGCCCTCGACGAAGTCCATCGTGAGCACCCGGCCCGAGGTCAGCTCGAGCACCGGCTCGGGGACGACCAGGAGGTCGTAGGAGCTGGTCAGGTCACCGAAGCGCAGCAGGTTGCGGGCCTCGCGCCGGTAGTCCAGCTCGAGCCGCAGCGAGCGCTCGAACTCGTGGAGGAGGCGGGCGAAGCCGTACGTGCGGCCCAGGTCGCTGCCCTTGTCGGCGACGGTGGCGATCCGGGCGAGCGTCTCCAGGTCGGCGCGGACCTCGTCGCGCACACCGGGCCGCTGGACCTTGATCGCCACCTCGCGACCGTTGCGGAGCGCGGCCCGGTGCACCTGCCCGAGCGACGCGGCCGCCACGGGCTCGGGGTCGAAGTCGGTGAACAGGTGACGCGCCTCGGAGCCGAGCTCGTCGGCGATCGTGGTCCGGACGATGTCGACGTCGAACGGCTCGACCTCGTCCTGGAGGCGGCTCAGCGCGGTCGTGTACGACGGCGGGAGCAGGTCGAACCGGGTGGACAGCAGCTGGCCGAGCTTGATGAACGTCGGCCCCATCGCCTCCAGGTCGGCGGCGAACGCCTCGGCGCGGTCGGTGGTCCCGTCGTCCCCGACGCCGTCCTCCGCCCCGGCGTCCGCGTACTCGTCCAGGCTGGCGCCCGACACCAGGTCGGAGCGGCCGTGGCGGATCAGGAACCGCGCGATCGCGGCGTACCGCCGGGTCCGGGACTCGTCGTAGGACATGCCTGGGAGGGTTCCCCGCGCCGGGTCCGGACACGCCTGACGTGACGCGACCCACGAGCCGGCCGCCGGTGATCGCAAGCGGGTTGTGGGTACCGACCCGCTGTGACCGAGAAGAACGCCGAGGACAGCCAGCGGGACGACGAGGCGGAGCGCCAGGCCATCGCGGACCTGGACGAGAAGCTCGACGAGCAGGCCGACGGCGAGGGCCTCGCCGCCGAGGCCGGGCGCGGCGAGGAGACCGGGCTGGCCGAGGGGTGAGGATCAGCCGGGCGAGGGTGCGAGGGAGTCGAGGAGGGCCCGGTAGGTCGCCTCGACGGCGCCGTCCCGGCTGACGATGGCGACGGCCTGCGGGCGCTCGGCGAGCAGCCGCTCCAGGGCGTCGTGGCAGCGCAGCAGGTGCTCGTCCCCTCCCTGCCCGGCGACGATCTCGCGGACCTGCCGGTGCCAGGGCGCGGGGTCGCTGTCGCCACGCCGGTGGAACCGGGCGACCACGGCGTCGCGCTCGTCCATGACGAAGCGCTCGACGAACTCGGCGTTCGCTGCCGAGGCCGCACCCTCGAACCGGGCCAGCTCCGTCGGACGGATCAGCATCTGGGGCAGCACGACGTCCTGTCCGGTGCCGAGGTACGCCTCGATCATCGCCAGGGCCGCGGGACGGATGAGCGCGCCCGCGCCGACGAAGTCGGCCTCCCAGCCGCCGACGAGCGAGCGGAGGACGTCGACGTCGCAGTTGAGCGTGCCCGGGTGGTCGGCCACGTAGCGCCGGGCGAGCGTCGACTTGCCCACGCCGGGCGGTCCGTTGAGGTGGATGAGCCGGCTCACGCCGCCGACCGTACGCGCCACCGGCTCCGTCCGCCCCACGCGGATCCACCTGAGAGGATCGGGTCCGTGATCGACCTGCGCTCCGACACCCTGACCAAGCCCACCGACGACATGCGCGCGGCCATGGCGCGCGCGGAGGTCGGGGACGACGTGTACGGCGAGGACCCGACCGTCGCGGCGCTGGAGGAGAAGGTCGCGGGGCTGTTCGGGCACGAGGCGGCGCTGTTCACGCCGACCGGGTCGATGGCCAATGTCCTCGCCGTCCGGTCGGTCGTCACCGCCGGGCAGGAGGTGCTGTGCGAGGCCAGCGCGCACATCGCCCGGGCCGAGCTCGGCGCGCACGGCGCGTACACCGGGCTGACGATGCGCACCTGGATCCACCCGCGCGGCCAGGTCGACCTGCCCACGATCCGGGGCATGTTCGCGCCGGACATGGGCCCGTTCTTCGTGCCGACCGCGGCGATCTCGGTCGAGAACACCCACAACTTCGCCGGGGGAGCGGTGCTGCCGCTGTCGGACCTGCGCGACCTGCGCGAGTACGCGACCGGAGTCGGGGCCGAGGTCCACATGGACGGCGCGCGGATCTGGAACGCGCACGTCGCGACCGGCACGCCGTTCGCCGAGTACGGCGCGGTCGCCGACGTGCTGAGCGTGTGCCTGTCCAAGGGCCTCGGCGCCCCGGTGGGCTCGCTGATGGTCGGCAGCCGCGACGCGATCGCCGAGGCGCGGGTCTGGCGCAAGCGGATGGGCGGCGGGATGCGCCAGGTCGGCATCCTGGCCGCGGCGGGCATCCATGCGCTCGACCACCACGTCGAGCGGCTCGCCGACGACCACGCCCACGCGCGGCTGCTCGCCGAGGCCTGCGGCGTCGACCCGGCGACGGTCGACACCAACATCGTCGTCGTGCACCGGCCCGACGCCGCCGACTTCGTCGCGAGGGCGAAGGAGCAGGGCGTGGTGATCTCCACCGTCGGCCCGACCGCCGTCCGCCTGGTCACCCACCTGGACGTGAGCCGTGCGGACGCCGAGAAGGCCGCGGCGGTGCTGAGCGCGATCGCCTAGGAGATCGCGGTCCACACGTGCCGCACGCCGCTGTCCACGACAGCGACGGTGCGGGGCTGGTCCTCGAGGCCCCGGATCACCACGACCACGGCACCGGCTTCGGTCGTGCAGCCGAGGCCGGGCTCTCCTTCGTCGGGCGTGATGTCGACGCCGAGGGTGTCGTCGTCGTACCTCGTGGTCGCGTTCGCGCCGCACCCGCCGTACGAGAACGAGCTGAGGTAGCGGAGCGTCCCGGTGTCGGTGTCCCACACCGGTCGCGCGGCGGGTCGGAGGCCCGCTGCCGCCCGGGAGAACGCGGGTTCGTCGTTGTGGTTCACCACCTGCGCGGCCGGGGTCACGGGCCCGGCCGGCTGGACCGCGCGATCGGCGTTACCCACGGGGCGGGCGCCGATCGCGACGCCGCCGGCCACCAGGACGGCGGTCAGCGCGCCGACGACCACGAGGCCGCGGCGGGCCGCGACGTATGCCGAGGAGTCCTCGTCCACACTCGTACGACGGGGTGGCGGGTCGTCAGGTTCCGACGAACGACAGGTCGCTGATCGCGGTGTAGTCGCGGGCCGCGCGCCCCTCGCCCGGCGGCGACACCGACACCAGGCGCAGCACGACGGTGGTCGTCGTGACGTCGACGTCCACGGACTGCACGGCCTCGGTGTCCGCGAGGTCCTGCGACACCGTCGTGCCGTCGTCGAAGACCCACTCGACGCGGAGCACGCGGCGGTTGCCGTGGTACCAGTCGAGCTCGTGGCCCCGCGCGTCCTGCGCGGTCTTGGCGTACCCGTTGATCAGGCCGACCCGCCGCAGGTGCGTCTGCCGCGGCAGCGTCACGGTGATCTCCTCACCGCCGCCGTCGCCGGGCATCCGCCAGCAGGTCTCCGGCACGCCGTCGAGCATGTTGTCGCCGACGTACGTCGTGGGGTTGCCGCTCACGTCCTGGTTCGGCGGGGCCGTCGCCGGCACCGTCACCTCCGCGCCGGCGAGGAGCCTCCCTCCGGCGGGCGGATCCGACGGGGGGTGGCCGTGCCGGGTGATCGTCGGCGTGGCGACGCCCGGCGCCGCGTCGTCGCCGCCGGCCAGCAGCCCGACGCCGGCGAGCACGCCGGCCACCAGCACCAGCGCCACCGCGGCGACCACGAACGGCCAGACCGGGCGCGGGCGACGGTGGGGGTGCGGCTCGGGCCCGGGCTCGGGCTCGGGAGCGACGTACGCCGGCTCGGTCTCGTCCGCGAACAGCGGGTAGCGCGGCGGGGGCGGCACCTGACCGGCCTGCGCCGGCGGCGGGGTCGAGGGCGGGGGCGGGGGTGCGGGCGGGGGTGCGTCGACGGGATGGCCGCAGTTCGTGCAGAACCGGCCGACACCGAGCTCGTGACCGCAGTTCGCGCAGCTCGCCACTGGACCCTCCTGTCAGGGCCCGACGACCCGCGGGTCAGCGTAGTGCGGCCGCCCGTGAGGGTGCCCGAGGCATCGTCCGCCGCTGCGCTGCGGACGAGGACGTCGAACACCCTCACGGAGCTGCACGGCCGGCACAGAACGGGGACGAGTGCTGTGTGGCCGACGCAAGGCTAGGCCGGTCGAGCGCCGCGCCACCGGCGTTTGGCAGGTACTAGGACCAAAGGGCAGTTCGGCCCCGCACCAGGCAGCCCCGCTGGTCCCACACGTCCTCGAGGCCGAGCCACCGGGCCAGGTCCGCGACCTCGGCCAGGACGGCGTCGCGCGCGTCGTCGTCCAGGTCGACGTCCTCGTGGAGCGCGTGCACGACGAGCGCGCCCTCGGCGCGGTCGGCGGCGGCGTCCAGCTTGCCCACGAGCCGGTCGCCGTGCAGGACGGGCAGCGCGTAGTAGCCCCAGCGCCGCTTCTCGGCGGGCTTGTACATCTCGAGCTGGTAGTCGAACCCGAAGAGCTCCAGGAGCCGCTTGCGGTCGAACACCAGGCGGTCGAACGGCGAGAGCAGCGCCGTGCGTCCGTCGAGCGTGGTGTCGAGCAGCTCGGGGTCCACCCGCCACCTGCCGCGCACGCCCTCGACCCGGGCCGGCTCGCCGGCCGTGCTCCTCCGCACGAGGCCGAGCGCGCGCAGCCCGCGCCGGTCGCGGATCCGCCGCGCCTCCTCGACGTCCGGGACCGGGTCGTCGGGATAGACCCGCTCCGCCAGGTCCCACAAGGGCTCGCGGCCCTGCCGGCCGACGGTGACCACCTCGCCGCGCTCGACCATGAGCGCCAGCAGCCGCTGGAGGTTGCGGTCGTTGTTCCAGCCGCTGGAGCGCCACGGCACCTCGCAGGTGTCGGGGATCGCGCTGGTCGGCAGCGGCCCGTCGGAACGCAGCAGCTCGAGGACGTCGCGCCGGCACGCGTCGTTCGCCTCGACCCACTCCGCGCGCCACACCTCCCGGTCCTTGAGCGGGCCGGTGCCGGGCCAGGCCGCCATCTCGGCGCGGTACAGCGCCAGGTCCTCGATCGGGCGCACGAAGCCCTGGTGCTCGACCAGCGCCTGCTCGTCCAGCGCGTCGCGCAGCTCCGCGGGGTCGTACGACGAGCCGAGCCGGCTCCACAGCACCAGGTCGGCGCTCGGCGCGATCGCGTTCGTCGGCTCGGCCTGCAGCGCGGTCAGGTGCCGCACGACCTCGAACAGGTCTCTCGGCCGAGCCGCGTCGAGGAGCTGCGCGCGCACCGCGATCCGTCGGGCGTCGTCGCGGGAGAGCTCGTGCATCGGAGGAAGTCTCACACGGCGCTCAGACGGCGATGTGCGGAACCTCGGCCTCCACCTTGCGGCGCGGGCCGACCTCCACGATCAGCATCGCGGCGAGGACCATCAGGCCGCCGGTGAGCATCCGGAACGTCGGCGACTCGCCGCCGAACAGCACCGCGAAGAGCGCCGCGAACACCGGCTCCATGCTCATCACGATCGCGGTGCGGGTGGCCGACAGGTGTGCCTGCGCCCAGGTCTGGCCGAGCAGCGCGAGCGCGGCCGGGAACACCGCCATGTAGACGACCGCCAGCCAGTCCTCGGTGTTGGCGGGCAGCACGATGCCGTGCGGCGCGCTGGCGACCAGGCAGATCACCGCGACCGCGACGACCTGGAGGATCGACATGCCGAGCGCGTCGCGGGCGTTCGACCAGGCGCCGAGCCCGACGATGTGCAGCGCGTAGAGCATCGCGGCCACGAACGTCAGCGCCTCGCCGTAGCCGATGGAGAAGCCATCCAGCGTGAGCACCGCGAGGCCGGCGAAGGCCAGCAGCACGGCCGCCCAGGTCATCCGGGTGATCCGGTTGTGCAGGAGCACGGCCGCGAACAGCGGCGTGGCGACGACGTACATGCCGGTGATGAAGCCCGACACGCTCGCCGGGGTGTGGGCGAGGCCGAGGGTCTGGAGGATCTGCGCGACGCCGTACAGGCCGCCCAGGACGACGGCCTGGCGGCGGGCGCGCGGCGACAGCCGGAGCACGGCCTTGGGGGCGACGACCAGCAGCAGCACCCCCGCGATCGAGAACCGGACGGCGAGGAAGTCGACCGCCGGCACCCGGTCCAGCAGGTCGTGGATGAGGAAGAACGTGCTGCCCCAGCACGCGGTGATGCCGATCAGCACCAGCGTCGCGAGCAGCGCCGTCCGGCGCTCACCCATCGCCCAGCCCCTGACGGAGCCTCTTGAGCAGCGGGATGTCGCGGGTGCTCGCGTCGCGCGAGTCGGGGGTCTCCAGGATGAACGGCACGCCCTCGGTGGCCGGGTGGCGGAACAGCTCGACGAACGCCGCCTCGCCGATGTGCCCCTCGCCGATCCGCTGGTGCCGGTCCTTGAACGCGCCCCGCACGTCCATCGAGTCGTTCGCGTGGATCAGCCGCAGCCGGCCCGGCCCGCCGATCTCGACGATCCGGTCCACGGTCGCGGTTGCCCCGCCGGGCTCGTCCAGCGGCGCGCCGGCCGCGAACACGTGGCAGGTGTCCAGGCAGATCCCCGCCTTCGGGTGGAAGTCCAGCGCCTCCAGGTACGCAGCCAGGTCCTCGACACCCGCGCACAGCGACCGCCCCTGACCGGCGGTCGGCTCCAGCAGCAGCCAGGGCGCGGCGTCGCCCTCGATCGTCTCGAGGATCGGCAGCAGCCCCTCGCGGACCTGCTTCATCGCCTGCCGGTCGTCCGCGTCGCCGACGTACGAGCCGGTGTGGACGACCACGCCCTCGGCGCCGATCTCCGCCGCCCGCTTGAGGTTGTGGGCGACCGATGCGACCGAGCTCTCGTACGTCGCGGGCGTCGGGCTGCCGAGGTTCACCAGGTACGGCGCGTGGATGAACGTGCGCGTGCCCCGCTCGGCCATCAGGTCGCGGAACCGCACGTCCTCGGCCGGCTTGCCCTCGGTCAACCGCCAGCCGCGCGGGTTGCCCGTGAAGACCTGGAACGTCTCGCAGCCCACCAGGTCGGCGTTCGCGACGGCCCCGTCGACCAGGCCCTTGCCCACCAGGACATGGGTTCCGACCGGGTTGCGCACCGCGTCAACCTACCGGCCGCGCCGGCGGGTCGGCGCACGCGGTCAGATCAGGTTGAGGGTGATCGTCGAGCCCCTGGGCACCCGGGCTCCGGCCTCGGGGTCCTGCGAGAAGACGAAGCCGAGGCCGAGCGAGCCGGGCGCCTGGCGGGTCTCGACGTGGAAGCCCAGCCCTTCGAGGGTCTGGGTGGCGGCGTCGACGCCCTGGCCGCGCACGGACGGGACGTCGACGAGCTCGGGGCCCTTCGAGACGACCAGCTGGACGGCGTCGCCTCGGTGCAGGGTGGTGCCGCTCGGCGGGTCCATCGAGATGACGCCGCCGTCGGCCACGGTGTCGGAGTACTCCTCGCTCACGACCTTGCCGTCGAGCCCCTTGGCCCGCAGCCAGGCCAGCGCGTCGTCGGCGTCCTTGCCGACCCAGTCCTTGAGCCTGACCGGCTTCGGCCCCTTGCTGACGACCAGGTCGACGGCGGCGTCGGGGCGCAGCGTCGTGCCGGCCTTGGGGCTGCTGGTGATCACCTGGCCCTCGGGGACGGTGTCGGACCAGCGGTCCTTGGTGGTGCCGTAGGCGAGGTGCGCCTGCGCGAGCGCGTCCTGCGCCTCGTCCTCGGTCAGGCCCTTGAGCTTCGGGACGTCGTACCGCTCCTTGCCGAGCGAGATCGTGACCGCGACGGTGCCGCCGTCGAGCACCTGGTCGCCGGGCGCGGGGTCGGTGGCCACGACCCGGCCGGCGGGAACCGTCTCGGAGTAGGCCTGGTCGCCGTACTCGACCTCGAGGCCGGCGTCGGCGAGCTTCTGCGCGGCGGCGGCCTTGGTCATGCCGAGCACGCCGGGGGTCGACGTGTAGCGGCCGTCGAAGAACCACCACGAGCCGACGGCGAGGCCGGCGACCAGCAGCACCGCGAGGACGGTCGCGAGCAGGCCGCGGCGCCGCCGGGGCCGGCCGGTCCGCCGCGCGGGAGCGGGCGGAGGCGGGGGAGACGTGCGCAGCCGCGTGGTGCGCTCGAGGTCCCGGGTCTCCTCCCGCTGGTCGCCGTCCGGGACCGGCGGCGCCACCAGCAGCGGCGTGAGGTCCTGGGTGAGCTCGGGGTCCTCGGCGACGCCCTCGGCCAGCGCGTGCGTCACCCGGCGGACCTGGTGCAGCAGCACGCCGGCGTCGGCCGGGCGCAGGCTGCGGTCGCGGGCGGTCGCCCGCGCGACCAGCGCGTCGACGTACGGCGGGAGGCCCGGCTCGAGCGTCGAGGGAGCGGGGACGTCGTCGTGCACGTGCTTGTAGGCGACCTGGATCGGCGTCTCGCCCTCGTGCGGCTTGGCGCCGGTGAGCAGCTCGAACAGCACGACGCCCGCGGCGTACACGTCGGCGCGCGCGTCGGCGCGGCCGTCGATGACCAGCTCGGGGGCGAGGTAGGAGACCGTCCCGATGAGCACGCCGCCGGTCGCGGTGTGCTGGGTGTCGGCGCTGACCGCGCGGGCCAGGCCGAAGTCCGCGACCTTGACCCGTCCGTCGTCGGCGATGAGGACGTTCTCGGGCTTGACGTCGCGGTGGATGAGTCCGGCGCGGTGCGCGGCGGCCAGCGCGGAGAGCACCGGCTCCATCAGCGCGAGCGCCCGCGCGGGCGGCATCGGCGCCTCCTTGCGGATCACGTCGCGCAGCGTGATGCCGTCGATCAGCTCCATCGCGAGGAACACGGTCCCGTGGTCGTCGCCCTGGTCGTAGACCGCGACGACGTTGGGGTGCGAGAGCCGGGCGGCGGAGCGGGCCTCGCGCACGAACCGGGCCGCGAACTCGTCGTCGTCCCCGAGCCCGGGGTGCATGATCTTGATCGCGACCGTGCGGTCCAGCCGGATGTCGGTGGCCTCGTAGACGCTGGCCATGCCGCCGCGCGCGATGCGCGGCCCGATCCGGTAGCGGCCCTCCAGGACGCGGCCGGTCATGGGGTCGCCGGCAGTGTCGGCGCCGCCCTGCCGGGCGTGCCGGTCCGAGCGCCGGTCAGGCGTCACAGCGACCCTCCTGTGGCCGGATGGGGAAGGATCCGGAGCCCCAATCGTACGGACGCGCGCCGCCGGAGCGGGGTTCAGGCGCCCCCGGCGTGGCGTGGGCCACGATGCAAGACTGGGCGCATGAACCAGCAGAGCCTTGCCGAAGCCGACCTCGCCGCCCTCGTCCCCGCGTGGCTGGACTGGGCCGGAGCCGCCGAGCTGCTGGGCGTCACGCCGGCCAAGGTGAAGACGATGATCCGCGACCACGAGCTGGCCGCCGCGGTCCCCGTGCCCGGCGCCGGGCAGCAGGTGCCCGCCGACTTCCTCCAGGACGGCGCCGTCGTCAAGGGCCTGCCCGGCCTGCTCACGCTGCTGCACGACGCGGGGTACGACGACCGCGAGTGCATCGCCTGGATCTTCACCGACGACGACCTCCCCGGCCGCCCGATCGACGCGCTGCGCGAGAACCGGGGCGCGGAGGTCAAGCGCCGCGCGCAGGCCATGATGTGACGCCGAGTCGGCTCAGACCACGCGCTGGGTGGCCGCGGACGCGAGGTCCCGCAGCACGCGGCGGGCGCGCTCGTCGATCGGCGCCTGGTCGAGCGCCGCGACCGCGTGCGCGGCGAGCTCGCCGATGACCGCCTCGACCTGGGCGTGGGCGCCGCTGCCGTCGATGATCGCGCGCAGCTCCTCGACCTCGTCGGGGGAGAGCTGGGTGCCGAGCGCGGCGTCGAGGCGCGCCGCGTCGGCGGGGGCGGCGGCGTCGAGCGCCAGTGCGACCAGCACGGTGCGCTTGCCCTCGATCAGGTCGTCGCCGGCCGGCTTCCCCGTGGTGTCCGGGTCGCCGAACACGCCGAGCAGGTCGTCGCGGAGCTGGAACGCCTCGCCGAGCGGCAGCCCGAACCGGGACAGCTCGGCCATCGTCGACTCCGGGGCGCCGGCGAGCGCGGCGCCGATGTGCAGGGGCCGCTCGATGGAGTACTTCGCGGACTTGTAGCGCAGCACGGTCATCGCGGCCTCGACGTCGGCGCGGCCGCGCGCCTGCACGGACACGTCGAGGAACTGGCCGGCGATCACCTCGGAGCGGCACCGGTCGAAGACCTCGAGCGCGGGCGCGACCTCGGTGATCGGCAGCCCGCAGCGGCGCAGCAGCTCGTCGGACCAGCTGAGCAGCAGGTCGCCCAGCAGGATCGCCGCGGCGGCGCCGTACTGCTCCGGGTCGCCGCGCCAGCCCGCGTCGCGGTGCTCGGCCTCGAACTCCCGGTGCGTGGCCGGCCGGCCGCGGCGGGTGTCGGAGGCGTCCATGAAGTCGTCGTGCACGAGCGCGCTCGCGTGCAGCAGCTCCAGCGACGCGCAGGCGCGGATCAGCGCCTCCTCGTCGTCGGGGGACGGGTGGACCGCCCGGTGGCCCCAGTAGCAGAACGCCGCGCGGAACCGCTTGCCGCCGGAGACGGCCGCGTGCGCCGCGCGCACCAGCCGGTCGGCGTCCGGGCCGAGCGGCGCGAGCGTGGCGGCCTGCTCGTCGACGAACGCGTCGAGCGCGGTCTGGACGCGGTCGCGGAAGTCTGCGTCGTCCCAGCCGTCGCTCGCCACGGCGCCGAGACTAGCCAGTGGACACCGGCCCCCCGCGGCCGCCCCCGTACCTAGACTGTTGCGTATGGCGAACCCACGGAGGATCGGCGAGCTGGTCCGTGAGGAGCGTTCGTTCTCCTTCGAGTTCTTCCCGCCCAAGGACGACGCGGGCGAGGAGCAGCTCTGGCAGGCGATCAGCGAGCTGGAGCCGTTCCGCCCGACGTTCGTCTCGGTGACGTACGGCGCGGGCGGGTCGACCCGCAGCACCACGGTCCGGGTCACCAGCCGGATCGCGCGCGAGACGTCGATGACCGCGATGGCCCACCTCACCTGCGTCGGCCACACCCGCCAGGAGCTCGAGGCCATCGTCGACTCGTACGCCGCGGCCGGCATCCACAACGTGATGGTGCTGCGCGGCGACCCGGCGGACGGCCCGCGCGCGCCCTGGACCCCGACCGACGGCGGCCTGACCTACGCCACCGAGCTGGTCGAGCTGGTGCGCGAGCGCGGGGACTTCAGCGTCGGGGTCGCCGCGTTCCCCGAGAAGCACCCGTCCTCTGCGTCGCTCGACCACGACGCCGACGTGCTGGTCGCGAAGGCGCGGGCCGGCGCGGAGTTCGCGGTCACCCAGATGTTCTTCCGGGCCGACGACTACTTCGGGCTGGTCGACCGGGTGCGCGCCCGCGGCGTCGACATCCCGATCCTCCCGGGCATCATGCCGATCCTGAACCTCGCCAACATCCGCCGCCAGGGTGAGCTGATCGGCACCGACGTGCCGGCGTCGGTGATCGAGCGGATCAGTGCCCACGACGGTGACCCGGTCGCGATGCGCGCGGCCGGCATCGAGCTCGCCGCCGAGCTGTGCGAGCGGCTGCTCGACGGCGGGGCGCCGGGGCTGCACTTCTACACGCTCAACCGCTCCAAGGCGACGCGCGAGATCTTCGCCGCGCTCAACCTGGCCGTCTAGCAGGGTCTAGGCCGGACCGATCTCCGTCGCCACCAGCGCGGCGGACAGCCCGACGAACGGCAGCCCGGCGCCGGGGGTGGCGTGCGCGCCGGCGGCGTACACCCCGGCGACCGGGGTGCGCGGGCCGAGTCGCCGGCGGACCGTGCCGCGGCCCTGCCAGAGCACTCCCATCGGCGAGCCGCCCCAGAGCTCGACCTGGTCGCGCGGGCTGCGGTCGACCCGGGTGACGACCTGGGCGCGCACGTCGATCCGGTGCCGCGCGAGCGCGCGCAGGATGTCCTCGGACAGCTTCCCGCGGCCGTGCACGGTGAGCGTCGACGGGCCGTTGCGGCGCACGACCAGCGTCGGGTCGCCGTGCAGCACCAGCTCGTGCGGCAGGTCCGGCACCTCACCGGACAGCCCGACGTGCACGACCACCGGCGGGATCGCGGGCATGGTGCGTGCGACGTACGGCGCGAGCGCGGGCAGCCTCCGCGGGTCGATCGCGCACACGACGGCGTCGGCCTCGACGTCGCCGCTGACGGTCCGCACCGCGACGACCCGGCCGTCGCGCAGGACCAGGTCGCGCGCCTCGGTCCCGGTCATCGCGGTCACCCCGCGGGTGGCCAGCCGCTCCGCGAGCGCCGTACCGAGCCGGTGCATCCCGCCCTCGACGGTCCAGGCGCCGAACCGCTGCTCGACGTACGACAGGACGCCGAGCCAGGCCGGCACGTTGCGCAGCTCGTGCCCCTCCGCCACGAGCGGGTGCCCGGCGACCAGGCGCAGCCGTTCGTCCTTGAACGCCTTCCGCAGCCGCTTGTGCAGCATCCGGCGCCCGCCGAGGAGCGCCGGCGGCGCGGCCGGGTCCCACGGGTTCTCGAGGTAGGTACGCCGCAGCTCGTCCCAGTCGTCGGCGTACGACGCCACGTAGTCGACCCACCGCCGGCCGAGCCCGGGGCCGAGCTCGTCGAAGGCCGCGAGCTGGGCCGCGCGGCCGACCGGCACCCGCACCGACGAGCCGTCGGCGAACCGGTGCTCGCGGACGACGTCGAGCGGCACCAGCTCCAGCTCGCGCTCGACCGGCCGCCCGGACTTGCGGAAGAGGTCGCGCACGACGGCGGGGAGCAGCGTGTACGTCGGGCCGGCGTCCCAGCTGAAGCCGTCCGCGGTGACGGCGGACAGCGCCCCGCCCAGGGTGGCCGACCGCTCGACGAGCGCGACGTCGTGGCCGAGCTTCGCGAGCCGCACGGCAGCGGCCAGGCCGCCGAAGCCCCCACCCACCACCACGACCCGCATGGGCGGTGACTCTAGGGGACCCTAGGCCCGCGGGTCCGGTGCGGCCTCGAGGCGCTCGTCCTCGGCCAGCGCGGCGAGCCGCTCGCCGGGGCGCAGCCGGCGGTCGGTGGTGCTGCGCCGCTCGACGTCCATGTCCGGGAGGTAGCCCTCGACCTCCGCGACGGTGACGCCCGCGTCGATGCCGACCAGCAGGTTGGCCTGCAGCAGCTGGAAGAAGTCGGGGTCGACGCCGGCCAGGAGCGTGCAGCCCGCGGACATCCGGGTGTTGAGCTCGGTGGGCCGGAAGCCGTCGGCGGTCAGCACGCCGTCGACGCCGAACGCGCCGCGGTACCCGTGCGCGGCACGGAGGTGCTCGCCGACCCGGCGGGCGACGTCCCGCAGGTGCTCCCGGTCGTCGGGGGCCGGGTCCCAGCCGGTGCCGAGGCCGGCGTACGCGAACGTCCGCGCGGCCCGGTCGCGCAGCACGGCGATCTCGACCGGTCGCAGCACCGCCGTGCCGTCGGGCAGCACGAACCCGTGGATCGAGCACGGCACACCGTCGAGGAACGGCATCACGCGCACCCGCTCGGAGCGCGGCGCGAAGAACGCGCGGGCCTTGGCGCGGTCGTCGCGGTCGAGCACCCAGCGCACGTAGTCGCCGCCGCCGGTGAACCCGTCGCCCGACCACACGGCGCCCAGCGGGCCCGCGAGCTCGCGGGTGGCGGCCGCGAGGGCGTCCTCCTCCAGCGGGACGACCCGGGACGGCGCGGCCGCGATCCCGGCGGCCGCCCAGACCGCGTCGGCGCGCAGCTTGTCCTCGAGGGCGAGGAACGCGCGGGGACGGCCGCCGGTCACGGGCCGGCCGAGCACCGGCTCGTCGCTGGTCACGAACGGCGAGGTGCGGAACAGCCCCCGCCCCTCGGGGTCGAACCGCTCGACGGCGGCCACGGCGTCCGGCCGGAGGTCGCGCACCAGCCGGTCGTGCAGCCGGAAGCCGTCGGTGGCCAGCACGGTGGCCGGCACCGGGGGATCGAGCACCAGCGTGCGGCAGCCGAGGCGGTCCAGCCGCTCGACCCAGGAGGCCCAGCCGGCCGCGCCCCCCGGAGCGAGCACGACCGGGCGGCCGGCGTACAGCGCGGCCAGTCGTTCGCGGAGCTCAGCCCTCCGCATCGAGCACCCGCCGCAGCGAGTCCTCGTCGCGTCCCACGACGGTGGTGCCGTCGGCGGCGGTGATGATCGGCCGCTGGATCGCGCGCGGATGCGCGGCCAGGGCCGCGAGCCAGTCGCCGCGGTGCGCGGCGTCCTTCGGGAGGTCGATGCCCTCCTCGCGCGCCTCCTTCGCGCGGGCGACGTCCCACGGCTCGAGCCCGAGGCGCGCCACGACCTCGCCCAGCTCGCTCGCCGTCGGCGGCTCGTCGAGGTAGCGGCGCACCGTGTACTCCACGCCGGCGGCGTCCAGCTCCGCGACCGCGGTGCGGCACTTCGAGCACGCCGGGTTCAGCCAGATCTCCATCACGCCACCTCGATCTCGGTCGCGCCGGTCATCGCGGCGAGCTCGTCGAACGTCGTGGAGAAGACCGCCGACGGGTGGCCGGCGGCGGCCCACACGA
The DNA here is from genome assembly GCF_039526625.1 of Nocardioides aquiterrae. NCBI lineage: Bacteria > Bacillati > Actinomycetota > Actinomycetes > Propionibacteriales > Nocardioidaceae > Nocardioides > Nocardioides aquiterrae. The sequence goes on along the minus strand of NZ_BAAAJE010000018.1, from coordinate 2,955 downwards.
CGTCGTACCGCCGCAGCCAGGAGTCGAGGTACGTCGGCACCGGGGCCGGGTGGGCGAGAGGGGAGACGCCGCCGATCACCTGGCCGGTGTGCTCGCGCACGAACTCCGGTGTCGCCCGCCTCAGCGTCGCGACGCCGATCCGCTCGGCGACCTTGGCGGTGTCGACGCGGTGGGCGCCGGAGGTGAGGACCAGGACCGGGGAGCCGTCGGCGTCGAACAGCAGGCTGTTGGCGATCGCGCCGACGTCGCAGCCGAGGGCCTCGGCGGCCAGTGCGGCGGTGTGCACGGCGTCGGGAAGGACCACGATCTCGCCGGTGCCGCCGCGGCTGGTGTGGTCGTCGCGGAACCGGGTGATCGAGGGGTGCTCGGTCGTCATACAGGCAGACCCTAGGGTGTCCCCGACAGGAGAGGAGAGCGGATGAGCTCGCAGCGTCCGGCGATGGTGACCGGTGCGACCTGGCTGGCGGCCGCCGCCGTGGCGATGACCGGCGTCACCGCGCTGATGACCGTCGTGTTCCAGGACGAGCTCGTGCGCGCCTGGGCCGCCGACCGGTCCGACGCCGGGGCGGTCGAGCCGCCGGCGTTCGTGCCCGTGGCGGTGACGATGTTCGTCGTGGTGGCGCTGCTGGCCGTGGTGCTCCTCTCGTTCTTCCGCGAGGGCCACAACTGGGCACGCATCGTGCTGAGCGCGGTGGTGGTGATGGTGGGCATCGCGACGTTCGCGATCCTGCGGACCAACCCGCCCGCGCTGTTCCTGGCCGTCGCGATCGTCTCGCTGGTCATCGACCTGGCCGCCGTCGTCGCGCTCTGGCACAAGGACACCCGCGTCTTCTGCGCCCACGTCCGCCGCGAGGCCTGACCGGCTCCTCGACCGGGCTCCTCCGCCTGCTCTTGACGCCCTGTCCGGGGCGAGGTGTAGCCTGAGGCCGTGTTCGAACAGGTGTTCGAACAGCCCGGTGGGGACGACCTCGACCCCCGTCCCCGCCGGGTGGGGTCGGAGCCGGGGGTCGGAAGCTCCGGGGTCGAGGAGAGGCCAGCGATGAACCCGTACGCCCTGCCCGCCACCACGCACTCCTACCTCGCCCGCGCCGCCGAGTCGCTGAGCGAGGCGATCGCCGCCACGGAGGTGCCCACGCGCTACGCGTGCGCGCACGTCGCGGCCCTGCGGGCAGCCGCCGCGCTGCTCGCCGCGCGCGCCCATCCGACACCGGCGCGCCGCCGGCGGCAGAAGAACGCCTGGGTGCTCCTCGCCGAGGTCGCGCCCGAGCTCACGGAGTGGGCGCAGTTCTTCGCCGGGGGAGCCGCCAAGCGCGCGGCGGCCGAGGCCGGCTCGACCCGCGCCGTCAGCGAGCGCGAGGCCGACGACCTGGTGCGGGACGCGGACCGGTTCCTCGCGGTCGTCGAACGCTCGCTCGGCCTGGTGCCGCACGCGGCGACGTCGTCGCGGACCGCGGTGATGCGGGCAGGCTGACGGGGGCGTGCGCGCAGACCCCTAGGCTGGTGGCATGCCCGAGAGCACCAAGCCCAGCGAGCGCCGCAGCGCCGCCCGGACCTCGCTGGTGTGGGAGGCCCTGCTGCCGGTGCTCGACGGCGCCGGCGACGTGCTCGACATCGGCGGGGGCACCGGCGGGTTCGCGGTCCGGGTCGCCGAGCTCGGCCACCGGGTGACGGTCGTCGACCCGAGCCCGGACGCGCTGGCCGCGCTCGACCGCCGGGCCCGCGAGGTCGGGGTGGCGGTCACCGGCCAGCAGGGCGACCTGTCGACGCTGCTGGACGTCGCCGGACCGGCGAGCGCCGACGTCGTGATGTGCCACGGCGTGCTCGAGGTGGTCGACGACCCGGCCGCCGCGCTCGCGACGATCCGCGCGGTGCTGCGGCCCGGCGGCACGCTGAGCGTCCTCGTCGCGCAGCGCCACGCCGCGGTGGTGGCCCGCGCGATGGCCGGCCACTTCGCCCAGGCGCTGGCGATGCTCGACCCTTCGCCAGGCTCAGGACGACGCGACCCCGCCGCGGGTGGCGGGCGGGCCGGCCACCGGTTCACCGAGGACGAGCTGCGGACGCTGCTCGCCGGGGCCGGCTTCGACGTCCGCACCGTGCACGGCGTCCGGGTCTTCGCCGACCTCGTGCCCGGGTCGCTGCTCGACCTGGAGCCCGGCGCGACCGCCGCGCTGCTGGACCTCGAGCGGGCGGTCACCGAGCGGCCGGAGTTCCGGCCGCTGGCCACCCAGTTGCACGTGCTGGCCCGCTGATCCCCACCCGCCGGCCGGTCGTCGTTTCCCCCTGGGTGAGAACGGGAACGGTTCGGTCACGAATTTCCCGAACCCGCCTACCGCCTCGCCCGGGCGCTGCCTAGACTTGCAGCAACCGGACGTCCGGGCCGGCGACGCAGATGCAGGGGAGGTACGGTGCCACTCTCGGAAGAGGAGCTCCGACTGCTCGAGCAGATGGAACGTGCCCTCGTCGAGGAGGACCCCAAGCTCGCCTCGACCCTGCGCGGCACCGCGTTCCGTCGCTCCGCCCGTCGGCGCGCGATCGTCGCGGGCGTGGGCTTCGTCGTCGGTGTCGTCGTGCTGATGACCGGTGCCGTCGCCCAGATCACCCCCGTCGGGATCGTCGGGTTCGTGATCATGCTCGTCTCGGCCACGGTGGCGCTCACCGCCCTGCGCGGCCAGCAGACCGCCGTCGGCCCCGACCCCCGGGCCGCGCACCCCAGCCGCGGCTTCACCGTCATCGAGGGTGGCCGCACCGGCAAGACCCGGCGCACCCGCCGACACCACCACTCCAGCCACTCCTTCATGGAGCGGATGGAGGAGCGCTGGCGCCGCCGCCGCGAGGACGGCGGGTTTTAGCACCCGCTCCGGCAGGACGTCATACGGACGGTGTGTCCCCTTGCTCTGTCGAGTCCGGGGACATCGGTAACACATATGTCTCAGGACATCGGTGACACTAGTGGTC
>NZ_BAAAJE010000017.1:0-56367 GCF_039526625.1 Nocardioides aquiterrae | reverse complement strand
CGACCCGTCCTCCCCGGCCGAACCTGACCCACACATCAGTCAGGAGATTCGAAACTTCGGCCGACAAGTGCAGGTTTCCCCGGTCGACCGGGGATTCATGCACCGCCCGAAATGGTCTCGACCCGCTCGCCGGGGGGAACGAGCGGGTCGAGCGGTCCGAAGGGACGGGTGGGTCAGGCGGCCAGGTCCGGGTCGCCGAGCCGGCGGAGCTTCTGCAGCGCCTCCCGCTCGAGCTGGCGGACCCGCTCGGCGGAGATGCCGTGCTTCGCGCCGATGTCGGCCAGCTTGTGCTGGCGGCCGTCGACCAGGCCGTAGCGGGAGCGGATGATGTCCGCGGCCCGCTCGTCGAGCTGGCCGACCAGGCTGTTCAGCCGCTCGCGCGACTCGACGTCGAGGACCGTGAGGTCCGGGCCGGGCAGGCTCTCCTGGGCCATCAGGTCACCCAGCGAGGTGTCGCCGTCCTCGTCGACGGGGGAGTCCAGCGAGACGTGCTCGCGGCCCCACGCCATCAGGTCCAGCACCCGGTCGACCTCCATGCCGAGCTCGGCCGCGATCTCCTGCGGCTCCGGGTCCCGGCCCAGCTGTCGCTCGAGGGTACGGCGCGCGCCGCCGACCTGGTTGAGCTCCTCGACGACGTGCACGGGCAGCCGGACCACGCGGGCCTGCTGCGCGATGCCGCGGGTGATCGCCTGGCGCACCCACCAGGTGGCGTACGTCGAGAACTTGTAGCCCTTGGTGTAGTCGAACTTCTCGACCGCCCGGATCAGGCCGGTGTTGCCCTCCTGGATCAGGTCCAGCATCGGCATCTGGGCCCGCCCGTACTTCCGCGCGATCGAGACGACCAGGCGCAGGTTGGCGGTGATGAACGTGTCGACGGCCTTGCGGCCCTCCTCGGCCAGCCACTCGAGCTCCTCCTGCGTGGCCTGCATCGGGGCGCCGCCCTTCTTGCGGCCCACGCGGCCCTCCTTGAGCAGGTGCTCGGCCATCAGGCCGGCCTCGATCGTCTTCGAGAGCTCCACCTCGGCGGCGGCGTCGAGGAGGGGGTTGCGGGCGATCTCGTCGAGGTACAGTCCGACGCTGTCGCGGCCTTCGATCTCGCGCACGCCGGCGGTCGCAGTACGTGTTGCCATGGGACGCCCTCCTCTTCCTAGCAGTGGACGGCGCCGCTGCGCCCCCACACGTCCTGTACAACGCCCACGGTGACCGGTGGATTCCCCGGCCAAACGTCGGCCTGTCAACCGGATCGACGGATGAGGGGCCGCCCGAGTTGCGTGGGGAGCGAACTCTCAGGGACTTTTCAGGGGCGCCGGCTCAGGCGCGGCCGGCCAGACCCATCCGGTCCAGCATCCACGCGAGGGTGAACGCGCGGTCGTGCCAGGACTTGTACCGGCCCGAGACGCCGCCGTGTCCGGCGGCCATCTCGGTGCGCAGCAGGAAGTCCCGCCGGCCCACCGCGGTGGCCCGCAGCCGCGCCACCCACTTGGCCGGCTCGACGTAGAGCACCCGGGTGTCGTTGAGCGACGTCTCCGCCAGGATCGGCGGGTAGTCGACGGCGGCGACGTTGTCGTACGGCGCGTACGCCGCCATGTAGTCGTAGACCTCCGGGTCCGCCTCGGGGTTGCCCCACTCGTCGTACTCGGTGACGGTCAGCGGCAGCGTCGCGTCCAGCATCGTCGTGAGCGCGTCCACGAACGGCACCCCGGCGACCACGCCCGCGAACAGCTCGGGCGCCTGGTTCGCGACCGCCCCCATCAGCAGCCCGCCGGCGCTGGCGCCCTCGGCGAGCAGCATCTCCGGGGCGGTCCAGCCGGCGTCGACGAGGTGGCGGGCCGTGGCGACGAAGTCGGAGAACGAGTTCTGCTTGCGGAACAGCTTGCCGTCGTCGTACCACCGCCGGCCCATCTCGCCGCCGCCGCGCACGTGCGCGATCGCGAACGCCGCGCCGCGGTCGAGCAGCGACAGCCGGGCGATCGAGAAGTACGGGTCGATCGAGGTCTCGTAGGCGCCGTACCCGTAGAGCAGCAGCGGCACCGGCCCGGTCCGGCCCTTCCGTGCGACCAGCGAGATCGGCACCCGCTCGCCGTCGTCGGCCGTGGCCCAGAGGCGGTGCTCCTCGTAGTCGTCGGGGTCGTAGCCGCCGAGCACCGGGGCGCGGCGCAGCAGCGTGAGCTCGCGGCTGCGCACGTCGTAGTCGTAGACCGACGAGGGCACCGCCATCGTCGTGTAGCCGAGCCGCACCACCGGCTGGTGGAACCCGGGGTTGCCGGCGGACCCGACCGTGTAGATCTCGTGGTCGAACTCCACCAGGTAGTCGTCGCCGAGGCCATCGACGCCCAGTTCGACGATCCGCAGCTGGGTCAGGCCGTCGCTGCGCTGGTGCACGACCAGGTGCCCGGCGAACGCGTCGACGTCCTCCAGCCGGACGGCGGGGTCGTGCGCGATCAGCGGCCGCCAGTCGTCGGGTGCCGTCGGCTCGACGGGCGCGGTCGCCAGCTCGAAGTCCGGGCCGGTGCCGTTGTGCAGCACGAGGAAGACGTCCTCGCCGGCGATCACGGCGTGGTCGAGGGAGTACTCCAGCCCCTCCCGGCGCTCGCTGAAGACGCGGAGCCCGAGCTCGGGCCGGTCCGCGTCGAGGACGCGGTACTCCGAGGTGGTCTTGGAGCCGCTGGCGACCACGATGAACCGGTCGCTCCGGGTGCGGCCGACCCCGACCCAGAACCGGCCGTCGGTCTCGTGGTGCACGAGCTCGTCGTCGGCCTGGGCGGTGCCGAGCCGGTGCCGCCAGATCTTGTCCGCGCGCCAGGTCTCGTCGACGGTCGTGTAGTAGAACGCCGTGCCGTCGCGCTCCCAGGTCGCCCCGCCGAGCACGCCGGTGATCTCGTCGGGGAGGAGCTCGCCGCCGGCCAGGTCCTTGACCCGGATCGTGTACCGCTCGTCGCCGACCACGTCGGTGGAGTAGGCGAGCAGCATGCCGTCGGGGCTGACCGACGAGCCGCCGAGCGAGAAGAACTCGTGGCCCTCCGCGAGCCGGTCCAGGTCGAGCAGCACCTCCTCGCCGGGCAGCGCCGGCTGGTCGGGCGCGGTGTCCTCGGCGGGCCTCGGCGGCGTCCAGTCGTCCGGGTCCGCGACCGGGACGCGGCAGCTGGCGCCGTACTCGCGGCCCTCGAAGGAGCGCCCGTAGTACCAGTACCCGCGGTTGCGGGTGGGCACGGAGAGGTCGGTCTCCCGGGTGCGGGCCTTGATCTCGTCGAAGATCGCCTGCCGCAGGTCGGCGAGGTGGGCGGTGCGGTCGCGGGTGTAGTCGTTCTCGGCCTCGAGGTACGCCGTGACCTCGGGGGACTCCTTGTCGCGGAGCCACTCGTAGTCGTCGGTGCGCGTGCGCCCGTGGTGCTCGGTGGTGTGGGGGCGCCGGTCGGCGACGGGGGGCTGCATGGGCGCGACTGTAGCGTCGGCCGCATGGCGCGCATCGACCTGAACGCCGACCTCGGCGAGGAGGTCACCGACGACGCCGGGCTGCTCGCCGTCGTGACCAGCGCGAACGTCGCGTGCGGCTACCACGCCGGCACGCCCGCGATCATGCGCGCGGTGTGCGAGCAGGCGGCCGACCGCGGGGTCGCGGTGGGGGCGCAGGTGTCGTACGCCGACCGCGCGAACTTCGGCCGCGTCCCGCGCGACGTGCCGTTCGAGGTGCTGCGCGAGCAGGTCGCCGACCAGGTCGGGACGCTCGCGGCGATCGCGCGGGAGTGCGGCACCGAGGTGCGCTACCTCAAGGCGCACGGCGCGCTCTACCACCGCGTGCAGGCCGACGAGGAGCAGGCCGCGGCCGTGCTCGCCGGCTCCGAGCCGCTGCCGGTGCTCGGGATGCCGGGCGCGCTCCTGACCCGGGCCCGCGAGGCGGGGCGGGGGGTCTTCCACGAGGGGTTCCCGGACCGCGGGTACACCGCCGACGGGCGGCTGGTGCCGCGTTCGGAGCCCGGCGCGCTGGTGGAGGCCGAGGCCGACATCGTGGTCCAGGCCCTGGCGCTGGCCGGGACCGTCCACTCGCTGTGCCTGCACGGCGACTCGCCGGGGGCCGTGCGGCACGCGACCGCGGTCCGGGGCGCGCTGGGCGAGGCGGGCTGGGAGATCCGCCCGTTCGTGTGAGTCCACAGGTCTGGACCGGACCCTGTGGAGTGTGCACTCGTGTTGTGGATGGGCGCCGTCCGGCTGTGGACGAGCCTGTGGGTTACCGGCACCCCTTGTCGCGGGTGACCGGGACCACGTAGAACTCTGCCTACCGAGTCCGCCGCAAGGCGGGGTCGGCGATCGGACAGGAGCGAGGATCCGTACCGCGAGGCAACTCGCGGCGTCGGCCCGGTGACGGGGTCGGCGGGGTCGGAGCGAGGGTCCGGTGGACCGGGCGTCACTCGAAACCGGTCGATCCGAAGGGCCCCTGGTGCTCATACCACCGGGGGCCCTTCACCATTTCCGGCCATTTCCGGCCATTTCCGACCGCGGGCACCGAGAGGATGGTGCCCATGGAGCTGCGCCCGGTCGGACCGAAGGCGGTCCTCGCGGAGGTCGGTGACCCGGCCACGGCGCGCGCGCTGGCGACCTGGGCGCGCGGGCGGGTCGCGGCCGCGGAGATCGTGCCGGCAGCCACGACGGTCCTGTTCGACGGCGTCACCGACGTCTCGGCGCTCGCGGACTGGACCCCGGCCGCCGCGCCGCCGCTCGGCGCCCTCGTCGAGATCCCGGTCGTGTACGACGGCCCGGACCTGGCGTTCGTCGCGGCGCGGTGGGGCACCGACGAGGCCGGCGTGGTGCGCCGGCACACGTCGTTCGAGTACGTCGCGGAGTTCTGCGGGTTCGCGCCCGGCTTCGCGTACCTGGCCGGCGTCCCGGACGACCTCGCCGTACCCCGCCTGGAGTCGCCGCGGGCGCGGGTGCCGGAGGGCTCCGTGGGCCTGGCGGGCACGTGGTGCGGGGTCTACCCGACGGCGTCGCCGGGCGGCTGGCGGCTGCTCGGGCGCACCGATGCCGTGCTGTGGGACCAGGAGCGGGAGCCGCCGGCGCTGCTGGAGCCCGGGACCCGCGTGAGATTTCGAGACGCCTCGTCCCTCGGCTCCTCAATCCAAGGGTTCGGGGCATGAGCCTGGAGGTGCTCGAGGTCGGGCCGCTGGTGACGGTGCAGGACCGCGGCCGGGTCGGCTGCGCGCACCTGGGCGTGCCGCGCGCGGGGGCGCTCGACGCGCCGGCCGCCGCGCTCGCCAACCGGCTGGTCGGCAACGACGAGGACGCCGCGGTGCTCGAGGTGCTGCTCGGCGGCCTGGTGCTCCGCGCCGACACCGGCTGCTGGGTCGCCGTCACCGGCGCCGCCGACCGCGGCGGCGCCGAGTGGCTGCCCGCGGGCGCCGAGCTGCGGGTCGACGTCCCGGCGACCGGGCTGCGGTCGTACGTCGCGGTCGCGGGCGGGATCGCCGTGCCGCCGGTGCTCGGGTCGCGCTCGACGGACACGCTGGCGTGGGTCGGGCCGCCCCCGGTGTCGCCCGGCACGGTGCTGCCGGTGGGGGAGGCGCGGGCCCAGCCGCGGCCGCTGGACACGCCGCGCGCGCCGCGGCCGGGTCCGCTGCGGCTGGTGCCGGGACCGCGCGACGACTGGTTCGTCCCGGACGCGCTGGACCTGCTGTGCGGGTCGGCGTACACGGTCGGCGCGGACTCGAACCGGGTCGGCCTGCGCCTGGAGGGCCCGGCGCTCCGGCGGGCCCGCGAGGGGGAGCTGGCGTCGGAGGGCATGGTGCTCGGCGCGGTGCAGGTACCGCCGAGCGGGATGCCGGTCGTGTTCCTGGCCGACCACCCGCCGACCGGCGGCTACCCGGTGATCGGGGTGGTCGCGGCCGACGACCTGTGGCAGTGCGCGCAGCTGCGGCCCGGTGACCAGGTGCGGTTCACGTGCCGTCCTCGTCCTCCGGCTCCGGAGGTCGCCACGGCGTGAGGTCGGGGTCGTCGTCCTTGAAGGACCGGACCGGCCCCGGCGGGGTGCTCGCGGTCTCGAAGCGGACCGTCACGACGCCGCGCCCCGACCCCCACACCCAGCCGCGACCGTGCTCGGCGTGCTCGACGTCCATGCCCGGCGCCCAGGTACGGCGGGAGTGGTGCGGCACCTCGACCTCCGGGAGGACCTCGACCTCCTCCTCGGCGGCCTCGCCGAACAGGTCCTCCTGCACCCAGTCGGCCAGGCCCGAGACGCCGACCCCGAGGAGGCGGACGCCGCCGGTGGTGTCCAGGTCGGCCAGGAGGGTCCGGGCCAGCCGGGCGATGGTCGCCGCGCTGTCGGTGGGCGAGGGGAGCGTGGACGAGCGGCTGAGCGTCGTGAAGTCGTGCAGCCGGACCTTGATGGTCACGGTCCGGCCGGACAGGCCGCCCTTGCGCAGCCGCCCGGCGACCTCGTTCGCCTGCCGGGTCAGCAGGCTCTCCATCAGCTTCCGGTCGGTCAGGTCGGTGTCGTAGGTGCCCTCGACGCTGACGGACTTGGCCTCGCGCTCGGCCACGACCGGCCGGTCGTCCTCGGCCCGGGCCAGGCTGTAGAGCCAGTGGCCGTGGGCGTTGCCGAGCAACCGCACCATCTCGTCCTCGCTGACGGCCTCGAGCTGCTCGACGGTGTGGATGCCGACCCGGCGCATTCGCTCGGCGGTGGCCGGGCCGACGCCCGGGATGACCCGGACGTCCATCGGGCGGAGCAGGTCGCGCTCGGTGCCCGGCGCGACCACCACCAGCGCGTCGGGCTTGCGCAGGTCGCTGGCGACCTTGGCGATGAACTTCGACGTGCCGATGCCCACCGAGGCGGTGAGGCCCCCGGTCGCCTCCATGACCCGCGCGCGGAGGTCCTCGGCGAACGCCGTCACCGTCTCGACCGAGAGGTCGGGCAGGCCGGCGTGCGCGAGGTCGACGAACGCCTCGTCCAGCGACAGGGGCTCGACCAGCGGCGACGCGGCGCGCAGCAGCCCCATCACCTGGCGGCTGGTCTCGCGGTAGGCGTGGAAGCGGCCCGAGAGGAACGCCGCGTGCGGGCAGCGCGACCTCGCCTCGCGCGTGGACATCGCGGACCGGACGCCGTACACCCGGGCCTCGTAGGAGGCCGTCGACACCACGCCGCGGCCGCCCACGCCACCGACGACGACCGGCTTGCCGCGCAGCGACGGCTTGTCGCGCTGCTCCACCGCGGCGAAGAAGGCGTCGAGGTCGAGGTGGAGCACCGACGCTTCCGCACGCACGGGCGGCACGGTACCGCCCGGCGCCGACGGGCCCCTCATCGTCCACAGCGCACCGCTCCGACAGGTCCCTCCACAGCCCGGTCCGCCAGGGCCCGCCGGTGTCCGTCCCGGCGGGGAGCGTCCCGGCATGACCACCCTCTCCTTCACCGCCCGCACGCCGGAGGACGTCCTCGCGCTCGTCCCCGTCCTGCTCGGGTTCGTGCCCCACGACTCCGTGGCGATGCTGACCTTCGGCGCCGGGCAGCCGTTCCACGCCCGGCTCGACCTGCCCACCGACCCCGACGAGCTGCCCGCGGCCGTCGACCAGCTGCTCGCGCCCGCCCGGCAGCACCGGGTCAGGTGCGTGCTGTTCGTCCTCTACACCGACGACGCCGCCCTGGCGCTGGTCGCGGCGCGCGAGCTCGGGGACGCGTTCACGGGCGCGGGCATCGAGGTCCTCGAGCCGATCCGGGCCGACGGCGCGCGGTGGTGGCCGGCGGTGGGCGCCTGGGACGGGGTGCCGCCGGAGGGTGTCGCGTACGACCTCGCCACCCACCCGTTCAGCGCGGAGGCGGTGCTCGACGGCCGGGTGCTGCACGGGTCCCGTGAGGAGCTGCGGGCGACGCTGCACGCCGATGCGCGCCTGGTGACCGGGGTGGTGGGCGCCCTGGTCGAGGTGGCCGACGACCCGCCGGAGCCGGCCTGGGTCGAGGCGCTGGTCACGCGGCACGCCCGCGACGGGACGGTCCCGACCGACCGCGAGGTGGCCCGGCTGCTGCGGGGGCTGCTGGACGGCGAGGTCCGCGACGCCGCGACGGCCGGGCTGAGCCGGGCCACGGCCCGCGAGCACGTCGGGTTCTGGACCGACGTCGTGCGCCGCAGCCCCGAGCCGCTGCTGCCCGGTGCCGCCGCCCTGCTGGCGCTGGCCGCGTGGCAGGCCGGGCACGGGGCGCTGGCCTGGTGCGCGCTGGACCGGTGCGCCGAGGTGGACGAGCACCACCCGCTCGCCGGGCTGGTGGCCCAGGTGCTCACCCGGGCGCTCCCGCCGCAGGTCTGGGACGAGATCAGGTGGTGATGGTCACGATCGGCCGGTGGGTTGCCCGGTGCGGGCGCCGGGTACTCGCCGCGCATGGTGCGACGGGTGGGCCTGGAGGAGGAGCTGCTGCTCCTCGACCCGGGCACCAGGGACGTGGCCCCGGCCGCGCACACCGTGCTCAAGGAGTTCCGCGAGCACGGGCGCGGCCGGGCCCAGCCCCGCCGGGCGAGCGACGAGGTCGACCAGGAGCTGTTCCGGCACCAGCTCGAGACCCGCACCGACCCGACGACCGACCTCGGCGACGCGTTCGACCAGGTGCGGAGCGCCCGCCGGACCGCGGGGGAGGCGGCCCGCGCCGTCGGCCTGGCCACGGCCGCGTGCGGGATGGTCCCGCTCGGCGGCGAGCAGGCCGTGGTCAGCCCCGACGACCGGTACCGCGACATGGTCCACCGGTACGGCGACGTCGCCCGCGACGGCGGCACCTGCGGCATGCACGTGCACGTGGAGATCGAGTCCGACGACGAGGGCGTCGCGGTCCTCGACCGGATCGCGCCGTGGCTGCCGGTGCTGCTCGTGCTCAGCGCGAACTCGCCGTTCGCGCGTGGGCACGACACCGGGTACGCGTCGTGGCGCGCGCAGGTCTGGGCGCGGTGGCCGAGCGCGGGGCCGACCGAGCAGTTCGGCTCGCTGGAGGGCTACCGGGAGACCGTCCGGATGCTGCTGGAGACCGGGGCCGCCCGCGACGAGGGCATGCTCTACTTCGACGCCCGGCTGTCGGTGCACCACCCGACCGTCGAGGTCCGGGTCTGCGACGTGTGCACCGATCCGGTCGAGGCGGTCACCATCGCGGCGCTGGCACGCGGCCTGGTCGAGACCGCCGCCCGGGCGCACGCCGACCGGCGGCCGGTGCCGCGGTGGCGGGCCGAGGCGCTGCGCGCCGCGCACTGGCGGGCCTCCCGCTACGGCCTGTCCGACCGCCTCGTGCACCCGGGCGAGGGTGCGCTCCGGCCGGCGCGGGCGGTGCTCGACGCGCTGGCCGCCGAGGTGGGGCCGGCGCTGGGCGACGCCGGCGACCTGGACCTGGTCCGCACCGGACTGGACCGGGCGCTGCGCGAGGGCGGCGCCGCGCGGCAGCGCGCCGCCTACGAGCGCAGCGGCTCGCTCGAGGGTGTCGTCGACGACCTGGTGGCCCGGACCGAAGCGTCCTGGGACGCCCCGCAACCGGCCGTCAGGTCCTAAGGTCTCGTCATGGGCGAAGAGGTGGAAGCTCAGGAGTTCTCCCGCGCCGACCGCACGCGACACCGCGAGAAGGTGCGCCGCAACCTCGACGTGTTCGCGCGGATGCTCCGCGAGGCGCGCTTCGACACCGACGACCCGATGACCGGGCTCGAGGTCGAGCTCAACCTGGTCGACGACGTCGGCGACCCGGCGTTCAAGAACGCCGAGGCCCTCGCCGCGATCGCCGACCCCTCCTTCCAGACCGAGCTCGGGCAGTTCAACATCGAGATCAACGTGGCCCCGGCCAGGCTGCGGGAGCAGGGGCTGACGACGTTCGAGGCGAGCCTGCGGCGCAGCCTCAACACCGCCGAGGCCGAGTCGGCGGACGTCGGGGCGCACATGGTGATGATCGGCATCCTGCCGACGCTCGCCCCCGGGCACATGGACCTGAGCTCGCTGAGCGCCAACCCGCGCTACAAGCTGCTGAGCGAGCAGATCCTGGCTGCCCGCGGCGAGGACATCACGATCGCGATCGACGGCCCGGAGCGGCTGCGCACCACGTCGGACTCGATCGTTCCCGAGGCGGCCTGCACCAGCACGCAGTTCCACGTGCAGACCTCGCCCGACGACTTCGCCGACTACTGGAACGCCTCCCAGGCCATCGCGTCGGTGCAGGTCGCGCTGGGCGCGAACGCGCCGTACCTGCTCGGCAAGGAGCTGTGGCGGGAGACCCGGATCCCGCTGTTCGAGCAGGCCACCGACACCCGCAGCGAGGAGCTCAAGGCGCAGGGCGTGCGGCCCCGGGTGTGGTTCGGCGAGCGGTGGATCACCTCGGTGTTCGACCTGTTCGAGGAGAACGTCCGCTTCTTCCCCGCGCTGCTCCCGGTGACCGACGACGAGGACCCGCTCGAGGTCCTCGAGCGCGGGGACACACCCACGCTGCCGGAGCTGCGCCTGCACAACGGCACGATCTACCGCTGGAACCGGCCGGTCTACGACATCTCGCGCGGCATCCCGCACCTGCGCGTCGAGAACCGCGTGCTGGCGGCGGGCCCCACGGTCGCGGACACGATCGCCAACGCCGCCTTCTACTTCGGGCTGGTCCGGGCGCTGGCCGAGAGCGAGCGGCCGCTGTGGTCGCAGATGTCGTTCAGCGCCGCCGAGGAGAACTTCCACACCGCGGCCCGGCAGGGCATCGACGCCCAGATCTACTGGCCCGGTGTCGGCCAGGTCCGAGCCACCGAGCTGGTCCTGCGCCGGCTGCTGCCGATGGCCCGCGAGGGCCTCGAGGCGTGGGGCGCCTCGGGCGAGGAGATCGACCGGCTGCTCGGGATCATCGAGCAGCGGTGCCTGACCGGCGTGAACGGCGCGGAGTGGTTCGTGCGGCGGATGCACGCGCGCCGGTCCGACCTCGAGCGCTGGGACGCGCTCCGGGCCACGCTGCGCGACTACCGCGAGCGGATGCACAGCAACGAGCCCGTGCACACCTGGGACTAGCGTTCCCGCAGGCGCTTCCACTGCCGGCGCACCAGGCTCCGCGGGTCGATCCACCCGTGCCGGGTCACCACGACCATCGTCAGCGTCACCCCGGCCTCGGCGGTGGCCGTGCGGGCGGCGGACAGCCAGGCGGCGTCGACGTCCTGGAGCTCCAGCGGACCGGTCCGGGTGAGCCAGACCAGGGGGACCGCGCCCGCCGAGCGCCGGACGCGCTGCAGCATCGCGGCCAGCACGTCGGCCCGGATCGCGTGGTCGGCCGGGTCGCCGGGCACCTCCGCGAACACCTCCTCGGCGCCGCCGGGGAAGCCGACGTGCAGGAGCGGCGCGAAGCCGCGACGGCGCTCGGCGCCCGCGTGGTCCAGCGCCGCTCGTCGCAGCACCGTCGTGAGGTCGCGCGGGACCGGCTCGTGGATGCCCTCCCTGCTCGAGTCCGTGCGCCGGTCCATGTGCCGAGCCTGCCCCGCGCCGGCCGCGCGCGTCGTCCGTCGTCCACAGGTGCCGCCGCCGCGCCGATCGGATAGCGTGCCGGGCAACTGCACCGCTCGTCTCGGACAGGGAGGCTCGATGGGGACCGTCGTCGTGGGTTACGTGCCCAAGCCGGAGGGAGAGGCCGCGCTGAACCACGCGGTCGCCGAGGCCAAGCTCCGCGGCGCGAAGCTCGTGGTGGTCAACTCCCACCGGGGCGGGAGCGAGTTCGACGCCGACGCCTCCACCCAGGCCGAGCGGGACATGAACGCGGTCCGCAGGATCCTCGACGGCTCGGGCGTCGAGTACGACGTGCGCCAGCTGGTCCGCGGGTTCGAGCCCGCCGAGGACCTGATCAGCATCGCGGAGGCGAACGCCGCCGAGCTGATCGTGATCGGGCTGCGCCGGCGCTCGCCGGTCGGCAAGCTGATCCTCGGCAGCAACGCGCAGCGGGTCCTCCTCGACGCGCACTGCCCGGTGCTGGCGGTCAAGGCCGACTGACCGCACCGACCTCCCGACGTCCCGGCGAGGTCGTGACGTTGGCCCCTGCCCTGGGGCGGTCCCGGCGACGACGCTGGGAGCATGACCGGGCAGCACCCGCTGGTGGGGGTCGGGCCGCGGGACGTCGTTCCCCTGGCCACGCTGGTCGACGGCTGGCTGCAGGCCGGGCTGATCAGCGCCGAGCAGGCCGCCAGGCTGACCACGGCGGCCGCGCTGCCCGCGACCGCACCACGGCGGGAGGGCGTGCCGGTAGTGGCCGAGGCGCTGGCGTACGTCGGTGGCGCGGTCGTCCTCGCGGGATCGAGTCTGTTGACGGCGTACTACTGGGGCGAGCTGGCGGCCAGCTGGCGGTTCCTGCTCCTGGCCGTGGCGACCCTGGTGCTGCTCGGCGCCGGAGCGGCCGTCCCGCGTCGGCTCGCCGCGGCCGGCCGCCGGCTGCGCGGCGTGCTGTGGCTGGCCGCGACGGCGGCCTGGGCCGGTGCGGCGGCCGTGCTGGTCGGCGAGGTCGTCCCGGACGCGTTCGGGTCCGAGACCGAGCCGGTCCTGGTCGCGGGGACGACCGTCTGCCTGGCCGGACTCTTGTGGGCGTTGCACCGCTTCGTCCTGCAGCAGCTGGCCCTGCTGGTGTCCGGCGCGGTGCTGGTCGGCACGGCGATCGCCTGGTCCGGCCTCCCGGTCGAGCCGGGCGTCGGCGTCTGGGTGCTCGGTGCGTCGTGGGCGGCGCTGGGCGCGACGCGGGTGGTCCAGCCGGCGGAGACGCCGATCCTGCTCGGCGCCGCGACCGCGGTGTTCGGCTCGATGACCGCGGGCGACTCCGACGCGGGCATGGTGTTCGTCCTCGTGACGGTCGCGGCCGTCGTGGCCGCCGCGATCGCGCGGCACGACCTCGCCCTGCTGGGCCTGGGCGCCCTGGCCACGATGGTCAACGTCCCCGCGGCGATGTCGCGCTGGTTCGCGGGCTCCGTGCCGGCCGCCACCGCGCTCGTGGTCGTGGGACTGCTGCTCGTGGCCGTCGCCGTGTCGATGACCAGGCGCGGGAGGCCGGCGCCGCCCCGCTGAGCGCCGACGCGACGGCCTCAGCCGAGCGTGGTGAGCAGGGCGTGCAGGGCCTGCTGCTCCTCGGCCTTGTCGGGACTCGAGGCGCGCACCGCCGAGAGCACGGGATCGATCTTCTGGTCCACGTAGGTCCAGGCCTGGCAGTCCTTGGGCTGCAACGAGTCCTGGTCGGCGTCCCACGCCGTCTCCAGGTCGGTGACGCGGTGCGCCGCCCCGGGCTGGTCCCCGGAGTTGACGAGCTGGAGGGTGTCCTCGGCGATGGTGCGGTAGTGGGCCACGGAGGAGGCGGGGAACTTCGACGACACCTGCTGGGCGGCCCGCGCCTGGTCGAGCGGGGAGCCCGAGCAGCTCGGCGCCGGACCCTCCGCCTCGAGGGCACTCGCGTGGGGCTGCTGGTTGGCCCACGCGAGCAGGCCGACGGTCGCCAGGGAGACCGCGACGAGGGCGCCGAGCAGGGCACGTTCGCGCTCGGGACGCGCATACCGGCCGGTCGGGCGCGCCTCCCGGCTCTCGATCACGTCCGTCCTCGAGATCGAGAGGTACACGACCGTGGCGAGGATGGCGCCCAGGAAGACGACGCTGGTGACGAAGGTGCCGAGCCCCAGGCCCTTCTCGCTGCTCGGCGTGGCCAGCCAGTCGCCGATGTTCGCCCCGAGCGGCCGGGTCAGGATGTAGGCGAGCCAGAAGGTCAGGACCTCGTTCGCGCCCAGCCGCCAGGCGAGGGTGACGATCCCGATCAGGGTGAGCGGCAGCAGCACGGACTTGCCCGGACCCCAGCCGGTGAGCTCGAGCGTCCAGTCGCCTGCGGCCGTCCCCAGCGCGAAGGTCACCAGGACCGCCAGCCAGTAGAACGCCTCCCGGGGCAGGGTCACGATGGAGTGGATCGAGAGCGTCCGCTCCCGGGCGTACCAGATGCCGAAGACCGCGGCGAGGAGCACCGAGAACACCGTGGTGCTGATCCAGAGCGGCACGCCCAGCTGGTCGGTCAGGATGTCGGTGTAGAGGGTTCCGGTGACGCTCACGACGACGACGGTGAGCCAGTAGGCGACCGGGACGTACCGGCGCAGGCTCATCTGGATCGTCAGCACGACCGCGAAGATGATGGTGAACAGGACCGCGGTGTTCACGAGCCCGACGCCCAGGGTCATGTTGATCCAGTCCGCGAAGCTCTCGCCGACGGTCGTGCAGAGGATCTTGATCACCCAGAACCAGATGGTGACCTCGGGGACCTTGTTGAGCATCTGCCGTGCGCCGACATCGACGGGGGTTGCTTGCTGGGTCATGGATCCACCGTCGCGTGCCGTGCCTGCGCGCAACCTGAACGCGTGTCCCACGCGGCGTGGCAGGCGTCACACGGCTCTCGGCATCGTGCCGGCGCCGGTGCCCGCCGTTCAGGTTGGGTGCAGGTGCCGCGGAGCAGGGTGGCGCCATGGTGCCGCTGCTGCCCCCGCTGCTCGACCACGACGGTCGCCACGCACGAGTCTCGATCGTCACCGGAAGCTACGGGGCCGGCCACGACGCAGCTGCCCGGGAGCTCGCCCGCCACCTGGGCGACGCCGGCTGTGCGGTGACGATCCATGACGTCGCCGAGCTCCTCCCGCTGCGGCTGGGCCCGCTGCTGCGCTCGACGTACTACACCCAGCTCCGCCGTCGCCCCGACTCGTGGGACGCCACGTTGCGTCGCCTGGAACCGGGTCGGTCGATGCATCGGCTCGCGACGACCGGCCTGCGCATCGGCGCCGGCCCGGTCGCGCGCGCCGTCGCCGGGGCGGACCTCGTGCTGACGACCCATCCGTTCGGTGCCCAGGCGCTCGGCCATGCGCGCCGGCGCGGTTGGCTGGAGGCGCCGGCGGTGACGTACCTGACGGACGCGTCCGTGCACAGCCTCTGGGTGAGCCGGCACGTGGACCTGCATCTCGCGATCCACGACGTCGCCGCGGATCAGGCCCGCGCCTACGGTGGCCGGGCGGTGACGATCCGGCCGCTGGTCTCCCCGCCTGCAGGTCCCGGGGCGGACCCCCTCGCCGCGTTGGAGATCATCGGGCCCCGAGCCCTGGTGGTGGGCGGGTCGCTCGGCATCGGCGAGCTCGAGCAGGCCGCCCACGACATCCTCGCCACCGGCGCGATGACGCCGGTCGTGGTGTGTGGCACCAACACGACCCTCAGGAGGCGTCTCGACGCGGTGCCCGGCGTCGTCGCGCTCGGTTGGCGCGCGGACCTCGCCGCCCTCCTCACGACCAGCGACTGCGTGGTGCAGAACGCCGGCGGGTTCACCTCTCTCGAGGCGCTCGCATCCGGGACGCCGGTCATCACCTACCGGCCCATCCCGGGTCATGGGACCGCCAACGCGGACAGCCTCGACCGGGCCGGGCTGGTCCCGTGGGTCCGGACGTCCGAGGACCTGCGGGCGGCTCTCACGTCGGCACTCCGGGAGCCCCGCGTCGACCGGCTGCCCGCGGGTGCTCCGACGGTCCTCGACGCCCTCACCGCCGTCGACGCGCCGGACGGAACCCTGGAGGCCGCGTGACCGGCGCAGCGCTCAGCGTGGCGTCCTCGATCCACCCGCTGCGACGCCGCCTGACCCCCGCGCGGGTGCCCGACCGGCTGTCCGGCAACAGCAACCGACGCCACATCGCGTTGACGTTCGACGACGGCCCCGACCCCGCGAGCACTCCCCACTTCCTCGCGCTCCTCGAGCGGCATGGTGTCCGCGCGACGTTCTTCCTCCTCGGCCGGCACGCCGCCGCGGAGCCAGACCTCCTTCGCCGCATGGTCGGCGAGGGGCACGAGCTCGCGGTGCACGGGTGGACGCACCGCTGCACAGCGCTGCTGCCTCCCCAGGCCCTTCGAGAACAGCTCCGCGCCGCTCGTGACGTCGTGGAGGAGGCCGCTCGGGCGCCGGTCCGCTGGTACCGACCGCCCTACGGGGTCCTGGCTCCCTGGACGGTGCGGGTGGCCGCCGACCTCCGGCTCGAGACCGTGCTCTGGTCGGCGTGGGGCCGTGACTGGGAGCGGAGGGCGACACCGTCTCGCATCGTCAGCACGGTGCGGCGCGAGCTGCGGCCGGGCGGCACCGTGCTGCTGCACGACACCGACCGGAGCTCGGCGAAGGACTCGTGGCGGGCGACGCTGGCCGCCACCGAGCTGCTGCTGCGGGACCGGGCGACACCGTTCGGCCCCCTGGCGGAGCACTGGGGATGACCAGCCTCGCGCTGGATCGGCCGGCACCGACGCGACTCGACCCGGCACGGCGCCTGTCCTGGTATGGGTTGATCGCGGTCGTGGCGGCACTCGTGCGGCTGCCGTTCCTGACCCAGCCGCTCAGCCCGGACGAGGGCGGGTACCTGCTGGTCGCCTCCCAGTGGTCGGCCGGGAGATCCCTGTACGGCGCCTACTTCGTGGACCGACCACCGTTGCTCATCGGTCTCTACTGGCTCGCGGACGAGCTCGGCGGCGCCGTCCCGCTGCGGATGCTCGGTCTGGTCGCGGTCGTCGCCTCGGTCGTTCTCGCGGCTCGGCTGGCCGGGGTCACCGGGGCGCTCGTGTGTGCAGCGCTGTTGTCGACCCCGCTGTTCGACGGCATGGAGATCGACGGCGAGCTCCTCGCGGTGCCGTTCGTGCTGGGCGCACTCGTTCTCCTGGCCCGCTCGGTGGCGGCCCGCACCGACGTCGCTCGGTACGCCCTGCCCTTCCTCGCCGGTGTCCTCGCCGCCGCCGCGGCGCTGGTGAAGCAGAACATGATCGACGGGATCGTCGTCGCGGCCGTGCTGCTGGCCGGCCTGGGTCTGCAACGGCGGTGGTGGGAAGCAGCCTCCCGGGCGACCGCGTTCGCCGCCGGTGGCGTGGGCGCCCTCCTGGCCGCGCTGATCTGCGCCGATCTCCGCGGGACCGGTCCGCGCGGGCTGTGGGACGCCCTGGTCACGTTCCGTGCCCAGGCGGCGACCGTCATCGACAGCTCCGCCGCGAGCACCAATGCCGAGCGCTTCCACACGCTCCTCCTGGCCGGTCTGGTCGCCGGTCTGCCGCTGCTCGTCGCGGCGGCACTGGTCGGGGTACGGCGCCCGCGGCGCGAGCCGCTGCTGCCGTGGGCGTCCGTCACGGTCCTGGCGTGGGAGCTGGCCGGCGCCGCGCTCGGTGGCAGCTACTGGCAGCACTACCTGATCGCGGTCGTCCCGGGCGTGGTGCTCCTCATCGCCGCCTCCGACGGCGGGCGGTGGCTCCGGCTGGCGACCGGATACACGGCGACCTGCGCGGTGCTCGCGCTCGCGCTCGCGGTCCGACATCCGCTGCAGCTGTCGTCGGACGCGGAGGTCGCCGGCTACATCCGCACCCTGTCCCGCCCGGGCGACACGATGGTCGTCGAGCTCGGCCACCCGAACATCGTCCGTGCCGCCGGTCTGCAGAGTCCGTATCCGTACCTGTGGAGCCTGACCGCGCGGGTTCGCGACCCGCGCCTGGCCGATTTCAGCAGCCTCCTGGTCGGCCCGGAGGCCCCGCGCTGGGTCGTCGTCTCCGGTGGATCGCTCGCGACGTGGGGGATCGACGCGACGCGCGCACAAGGTGTCTTCGACGCCCGCTACCGCGAGGTGACCGCGGCCGGCGACTGGCACGTGTTCGAGCACCGGTGACGGAGGGCCTCAGCTGCCGCCGGAGTCGCCGTCGCCCTCGATGACGACGACCTGGTAGCTCTCGTCGAGGCGGACGTCGACCGTGGTGCCGTCGGGCTTGGTGACCTCGACCTCGTAGGTCGCGCCGTTCTCGTCGTCGGTCTCGACGCTGTTCGCCGTCCCTCCGCCGGTCGCCTCGAGGGCGGCCTTCGTCGCAGCGTCGGCCTGCTCCTGGGTGTACCGGCGGCTGGTCGCCCCGTCGTCCCCGCTCGTCGCGACGGCGACACCGCCGGCGGCGACGGCCAGTGCCGCCCCTGCTCCGGCAGCGGCGATGACTGCTCGCTTGCGCATGACTGTCCTTCCATCGGGTTCCTCCCGGGTCTGCACCGGGATGCGGCCAGCCTGCGACGTCCCTGCTGAAGCGACGCTGAATCACCCGTGCTCACGGGCTCTGGATCGCGGCACCACGGGCAGGGGGGACGTCGTCGAGCCGGTACCCGTGCCCCCGCAGGGTGCTGATCCCCGGGACGGTGGCGGGGGGATCGAACGACTGGGTGGCCGCATCCAGGCGGTGGCGCAGGGAGGCGATGTGCACGTCCAGGGTCTTGGTCGACCCGAACCAGTTGCGGTCCCAGACGTCGTCCATCAGCGACTCCCGGCTCACGGCGCGCCCGGCATCCGCGGCGAGCCGGGCGAGCAGGTCGAACTCCTTCGGACGCAGGACCACCTCGCGGTCGCGGATCAGGCATCGTCGTGCCCCGGGGTCGACGGTGAGGTCACCACTGGTGAACACGCCCGGTACGAACTCCGCGACCGCGGCCCGGCGCAGGTGGGCGCGCACCCGCGCGAGCAGCTCGGTCATCCGGAACGGCTTGGTCAGGTAGTCGTCGGCACCGGCCTCCAGGCCCTCCACGACGTCCATCTCGTCCCTGCGGGCGGTGAGCATGACGACGACGCACTGGGGCTGGGCGCGCTTGAGGGAACGGCACACCTCCACGCCGTCGACGTCGGGGAGCCCGAGGTCGAGGAGCACCAGGTCGATCGTGCCGGCCCGGGCGGCGCGGAGCCCTTCCGCGCCGGTCCGGCGCCAGTCGACGTCGTGTCCGTTGGCGGTGAGGGCAGCCGCGAGCAGGTCGCCGATCCGGGCCTCGTCCTCGATGACGAGCACCGTTGCCATGCCCAGAGCCTAGGTGCCGCGGAGCAGGTCCCGGGCGCGAGCGCGGGCCCGGCGGGTGACCAGGACGGTGCCGGCGAGCACCGAGGCCGCCGCTCCGACGACCACGACGGCGAGGTACGTCCACGGCACCGCCAGGGAGGTGGGCGGTGGGTCGAAGACACCGGTGAGGACCGTGACCGTCAGGGAGGCCAGGGCCCAGCCGGCCGCCAACCCGATCACCGTGCCGACGACGAGCACGTAGACCGGTTCCGTGGCCGCGAGGCGCCGGGTCTGCCGCACGCTGGCACCCAGCGAGGTGATCAACGCGATGCCCCGCTGCCGTTCGGCGAGCCCGAGGCCCAGGACGAGACCGCCGGCGGCCATCGCGAGCAGCAGGGCGAAGGCGAGCTCGAGGCGCGTGAGTCGAGACAGGTCGACCGAGGTCAGGCTCGATCCCACCAGCCCCCGGGCCTGGAGCAGGGTGCCGACGCTCCCGTCGGTGCCGACGACCGCCGAGACCCGGTCCGCCACGCCGGTGATGTCGCGCCCACCGGTGTCGATCAGGAACGTGCCGACCGCGTCGCTGTGTGTGCGCGCGGCGACGTAGTCGGCGTTGGCGACGATGAAGCTGTCCTTCGGCGCGGTCGGGAACTCGTTGACGATGCCGACGTAGTGGAAGGGCACCGTGACGTACCGGTGGGTCCGTGCGTCCTGGATCCGCAACCGGACCAGGTCGCCGGGGCTGAGCTGGAAGTCGTTGACGGTCTCGGCGCTGACCAGGATCCCGTCCGGGCGGGCCTGCAGCCCGGCGAGCGCCTGCGTCGCGGTCGCCTGCTGGAAGTAGGAGTCCTGCAGGTGCGTCGCCCGGGTGATCCCGGTCGGGTCGATGCCGTACAGGTCCTGGAGGTCGTTGCCGACGTAGGCGAAGCGGTGCAGCATCGGTTCGACCGACCGGACGCCCGCGACCTGGCCCAGTCGATCCGCGTAGGACGGCGGCACGTCGGCGCCGACGGGTTCGGTGACCGTGACGTCGGCGCCGTTGGTGAGCTGCGCGTCGACCTCGGCCTGTTGCCGGTACGTCGAGTTGAAGGTGGCGGTCGAGCACGCGTAGGCGATGGCGAGGGCGAGGAGCACGGTGGAGCGCGCGATGACCCGGCGGCGCCTGCGCAGCATGGAGGCGCCGGTGGGCGCGAGCGCACCGAGGGAGGGACGCGCCGCAGCCGTGACCAGGCGCCGCCCGCGGGTGAGGATGCCGTCGGCCACTCGCCAGCACAGGAGGCCGGCGCCGGCCCACGCCAGCGTGGGACCCAGGAACGCCCAGTAGCTGACCGACACCGTCGGAACTCCCTCGGGCGCGAGCACGAGCGTGTACTTGTTCTGGCCGGACACCCGGACGATGACCAGCCCGGCGGCGATCAGCAGCAGGTCCAGCCCGTAGCGCATCCACGCGGGCCGGCTGCGGCTGCGGCTGCGGGCCGCCTGGTCGGCCGCCAGCGCGCGGACGTCGCGGACCGCCGGCGCGGCCACGACCAGGGCGGCGACGCCCACGCCCACCGTGGCGGCGGCGACGTCCCAGCTCAGCACCGGGGTCGCGCCCGTGACCCACGCGACCGCCAGCCCCACGAGGACGCCGACGAGGCCGACCAGGCCGGCCTCCAGCAGCGCCAGCCGCACGAGCCGGCCGGGGGCCGCGCCGCGGGCGCGGAGCAGCGCCTGCTCGTTGCGTCGTCGCTCGGCCCCGGCCTGCGCGACCGCCCCCGTCAGGCCGGCCGCCAGGACCGCGCCCGGCACGGCGAGGAACAGGAACAGGATGCGGGCGTACCCGGCATCCTCCCGGGCGGCGTCGAGGGCGGCCCCCAGGTTGTTGCCGACGACGGCCGCGCCCGAGGTCCTCACCTCGAGGTTGTTCGCAGCGCCGGTCTCCTCGGTGAAGGCGGCGTCGGGGGAGTGCGGGAGTGCGGCGTGGTCCCGCGCGACGTGGATCTGGGTCGAGACCGGGGTGCCGGCGTACACGGCGTCGAAGCGCGCCGTGGGCAGCAGCACGACGTTGTCGGGTGGCGCGACCGGCTGCGACTGCGGCGGTGCGCCGATCCGCTGGAAGAGCGAGTCGGCCTGGGGGAGCTCGACGACGCCGGTGATCCGGACCTGGTACGGCGGCCGGCCGGCTCGCCGGATCGTGATGGTGTCGCCGGGGGTGACGTGGAGGTTCGCCGCGGTCTGCTGGGCGACCACCGGACCGTCGGTGTTCCCGACGAGTACGCGCACCGCCTGGGGGAAGGTGGCCCGGTAGGTCGGGGGCAGGCCGAGCACCCGGGCGGCGCCGGTGTCCTGGACGGTTCCGCCCGACCGTGCGTGCAGTCCCGGGGCATCCGCGAAGCCCACCCGGACCGCGGCGGTCGTCCGCGGGTCGGCACGCAGCGCGTCGACGACCTGCGCGGGGTCGTGCCGTGGCGCCACGGCCACCTGCCAGTCGACGGCCACGCCGGCCGCGACCCGGTCGGTCATCGTCTGCTCGGAGCCGACGACGAACCCGCCGAGCGCCGCCAGCAGGGACACGGCGATGGCCACGCCGGCCGCGGTCG
Organism: Nocardioides aquiterrae; assembly: GCF_039526625.1. NCBI lineage: Bacteria > Bacillati > Actinomycetota > Actinomycetes > Propionibacteriales > Nocardioidaceae > Nocardioides > Nocardioides aquiterrae. Next base: position 35,017 of record NZ_BAAAJE010000017.1, on the reverse strand, counting down.
CCAGCAACCGGACGGGTCGCTTCCGGGCGAGCCCGGCCAGCCAGCGCCAGGTCATGGCGTCACCAGCTCGCCGTCGTGGATGGCCCACGTGCGGTCCATCCGGCGGGCCACCGCGTGGTCGTGGGTGGCGACGACCAGTCCGGCGCCGACCTCCGCGCACGCGTGGAGCAGCAGGTCGACGACGTGGGCGCCGGTGGCGCTGTCGAGCTTGCCGGTGGGCTCGTCGGCCAGGAGCAGCGCCGGCCGGGTGGCGAGGGCGCGGGCGATGGCCACGCGTTGGGCCTGGCCGCCGGACAGCTCGTCCGGCTCATGGCTCGCGACCGCGCCGACCCCGAGCAGGTCCAGCGCGTCGCCGGCCCGCTCGCGGGCCTCGTCCGCGGCCACGCCCTGGACCAGCAGCGGGAAGGCCGCGTTCTCCGCAGCCGACAGGGACGGGATCAGGCTGGCCTCCTGGAACACCACGCCCGCCCGTTCGGGATGCCCGAACGGGGACCCGTCCCAGGTGGGCCAGGTCACCGTGCCGGAGGTGCTGCGGTCGAGGCCGGCCATCAGCTGCAGGAGGGTCGACTTCCCCGACCCGGACGGGCCGGTCAGGGCGATCCGGTCCGTGGCTCGGACGGCGCAGGTGACGTCGTGCAGGGCGACCACGGCTCGCTCGCCGCGGCCGTAGGTGCGGCCGACGTGGTCGCAGTGGACGAGGAGGTCGGTCATGCCAGCTTCCCGTCCTCGAGGTACAGGGTGCGGTCGGCAGCCCGGGCGACGGCCTGGCTGTGGCTCGCGACCAGCACCGCGGCGCCGTTCTCGGCCCGCTGCCGGAGCAGCGACAGCAGCCGTGCCTCGGTCGTCTCGTCCAGCTCTCCGGTCGGCTCATCGGCGAGGAGGACGCTCGGCCCGTTGGCGAGTGCGACGGCCAGCGACGCCCGGACCAGCTCGCCACCCGACAGCTGGTCGGGCCACGCGTGGGCACGCGTGCCGATGCCGAGCTCGGCGAGCAGCTCGCTGGCATCCGGCAGGTCGCGGCCCTGGGCGAGGGACTGGGCGAGGCGGAGGTTGCCGAGGACGGTCAGGTGGCCGAAGAGGTTGCCGGACTGGGACATCGCCCCCACCCGGCGAGCGCGGATCCGGGCGCGCTCCGCCTCGGTGCGGCCGCTGACCCGTTCGCCGGCGATCCACACGGTGCCGCCGGAGGGCTCGTCGATGCCGGCCAGGCACGCGAGCAGCGTCGACTTCCCCGATCCCGACGGTCCGCACAGGGCCACGACCTCGCCGGCAGCCAGCTCGAGCGTGACGCCCTGGACGGCGAGCGTCTCCTCGTCCCCAGCGCGGTAGAAGCGGTAGACCCGGTCGGCGCGCAGCCGGGTGTCGGTCATCGCCACTGGACGGAGTCGCTGACGATCTGCCAGGGGTCGACGTTGTCGGCGCCCTGAGGCCCGGCGAGGGTGAGGATCGCCTCCTCGCCCGCGTGCCAGAACTCGAACCGTTCGACAGCATCGCGCACGACCTTGCCGGTCACCGGGTTCGGCGCGGAATCCATGAGGTAGGCGAGGTGCACGGCCGAACCGTGCTGGCGGGTCACCTCGGTGATCGGTCCGCCCTGGAAGCTGGCGACGCTGCGCCGGATCTCCGGGACGTCGACGCGGCGCGCGCTGGCCACGGTCGGTGGCCGCTTGGCCGGGCGGACCTCGATGCTGATGCTGTTGTACTTGTCGGTGTACGTGGTGACCCCGTGGGTGGTCGTGCGCGCCCAGCCCTCCGGGACCGTGAAGTGCACCGCCGAGCCTGGCGCCACGTGGTCGACGAACACGGCGTCGTCGGGGATGTCTCCGGGCGGGTTGAACTCGGTCGGGTGTGCCGAGTCGGGCGCCGAGGCTGGGGTGCTGGCCGGTGGGCCCGGCCTTCCTGAGTGCCCGGCCGACGCACTCGACGTCGGAGAGCCCGCTGCCGTCGGCGCCGAGGACGGTCCGCTCGCGGAGCTGCACCCCGCGAGGGCGGCTGCCGCGAGGGCGACCACGCTCGCGATGGCCGCCGTGGTCGCAGCGCGGGCGTTCCGGGGATTCGTCATGCTCTCGACGCTAGGAACCGGCTCCCCAGCGGATGGCCAGCGGAAGGTTAGCGGCAGGTGAGAACTCGGTCGCGGGGACGCGGGCGGTGAGAAGGTGGCCGGGTGCGACGCCGGATCCTCGTGGTGGCCCTGTCGGCCGTGCTGTTGGCGGTCCTGCTGCTGGGTGTGCCGCTCGCGGTCGCCATCCAGCGCGACGCGGTCGGTGAGGAGCGCGGTGAGCTGGAGCGGGCGGCGCTGACCGCGGCGACCGCGGTGTCCCCGAGCTACCGGACCGGTGACCCGGTGGAGCTCCCGGCGGTGACGGCGCCGATCGAGGTGTCGTTGTACGACCCCGCCGGGCACCTGGTCACCGGTCCCGGCGCGCGTGAGCTCGAGGCGGCGCGACTGGCTGCCCGCACCGGGAGGGTCGAGGACGCGGACCACGGCGACGTACTGGCCGAGGCCGTGCCGGTCAGCGTCGACGAGGAGATCATCGGCGTCGTCGTCGCGTCGTCGCCCCGCGCGGACCTGCACGCCACGCTCGCCCGCCGGTTCCTGGGTCTGACCGCGTTGGGCCTGGTGGCGTTCGCCGGCGCCGGCGTCTTCGCCTACTGGCAGGCGCGACGTCTCACCCGGCCGATGCGCGAGCTCGCGCGTGCCGCGACGAGGATGGGCGCCGGGGACCTCGGCGCCCGGGCCGAGCGCTCGGGCGTGCCGGAGATCGACGAGACGGCGGACGCGTTGGCGACGACCGCGGTGCGGCTGTCGGCGTTCGTGGACCGGGAACGTTCCTTCTCGGCGCGCGCCTCGCACCAGCTCCGTACGCCGCTGACCCGGCTGCGCCTGGAGCTGGAGGCAGGCATGGTGAGCGAGGCGTTGGCGACCGCGGATCACCTGTCCCAGGTGGTCGACGACGTGCTGGCGGTGACGCGCGAGCCGGCGCCGCACGCGAGCGGCTTCGCGGTGGAGCCGGTGCTCGCGGACGTCGTGGACGCCTGGCACGGCACGTTCGCGCTCGACGGTCGGCCCCTCCGGTTGCGGGTCGACGCCGGCCTGACGGCCGGCGCGTCGGAAGCCGCGGTCCGGCAGGTGCTCCAGGTCCTGCTGGACAACGCCTACCGGCACGGTGCGGGAGCGGTGACCGTCACGGGCCGCGAAGCCTCCGGTGTGGTGGCGATCGACGTGGTCGATCGCGGTGGGTCGCCGGTGCCGTGGCCGCCCGCCGAGTCCGGCGGTCGGATGGGGCTCGCGCTCGCGAGGACGCTGGCTCGGTCCCAGCGGGGTCGGCTGTTGCTGAGCCAGGACGAGGACGGAACGCGCTTCACGCTGCTGGTGCCGCGTTCAGGTGCTGAGCAGGTTGATCCCGGCACCGTCGGCCCATGACGGAGAGCTCGCGTCCAGCCCGCGTCCTGGTGGTGTGCCACGGGACCGCGTTCACGCCCGACCTGGTGGCGGCCGTGCGCGAGCGCGCCGCGCGGAGCCCGGCCCGCTTCCGCCTGGTCGTCCCGAACCCCGCGCGCGGGGAGGTGCACCTGCTCCATCCGGAGCGCCACGACAAGGCCGAGGAGGCGGAGCGGGAGCTGATGCGGGCGCTCCCGACGCTGGAGGCTGCGGCCGGCGGCCACGTCATCGCCTCGGTGTCGGTGCGGAACAACCCGATGGACGCGATCGAGGAGATCCTGTTCGGGGAGCCGGTCGACGAGATCATCCTCGCGCTCGCCCGGCACCCGGTCGCCGAGCGACTCCACCAGGACCTGCCGCACCGGCTCCAGCACTTCGGGCTGCCGATCACCACGGTCGGGGCCGCCGCGACCCCGTAGCGGCCGCGCCCGCTGAGCCGCCGGTCGGCATCGGGCATGCTGGGCGCCATGGCACTGCACATCACCGGCGACCCGCACGCCGACGAGCTCCTGAGCACCGATCCGTTCGCCGTTCTCGCTGGCATGATGCTCGACCAGCAGTATCCGATGGAGCACGCCTTCCGCGGCCCTGCCAAGGTGCTGGACCGCTTCGGGACGTTCGACCCGGCCCGGATCGCCGCGGCCGACCCGGAGGAGTTCGCCGCGCTGTGCAGCACGCCGCCGGCGATCCACCGGTTCCCCGGGTCGATGTCCGCGCGGCTGCAGGAGCTGGCCCGCATCGTCGCCGACGAGTACGACGGCCGCGCCGAGCGGATCTGGACCGAGGCGGCCGACGGTCGTGACCTGATGAAGCGGGTGCAGGCGCTGCCCGGCTTCGGCAAGCAGAAGGCCCAGATCTTCGTGGCGCTGCTGGCCAAGCAGCTCGACGTCCGGCCCGAGGGCTGGGAGGCGGCGGTCGGCGCCTATGCCGAGGACGGGTTCCGCTCGGTCGCCGACGTCGTGGACGAGGCGTCGCTGCAGAAGGTGCGCGACTACAAGAAGCAGAAGAAGGCCGCCGCGAAGACGAGCGCGGGATCGGGACCCGGGGTCAGCCCGCAGCGCTGACGTGGGGTGAGGTGCCCTTGGCGATCAGCCAGATCGCGAGCGGGATCTCCTGCACGCCGAGGGGCAGGGTCAGCACGGTGTTCGCGGTGTCGTCGGCGGTGATCACGCCGAAGACCACCAGCAGGCAGCCGGCAACGGCGAACGGCACGGCGATGATCCCCCAGAGGGCGAGCCAGCGAGGGATCAGGCGGCCGACGTAGAACAGCACGTGGTAGATCGCCGCGCCCAGGCTCCAGGCGAGGATCGCCAGGACCGAGGCCGTCCACTCGTAGCCCCCCCCGCAGTGCCGTGGCGAGGGCGGCGTCCGCTCCCGCTGCCTCCCCGCCGAGCGTCGACAGGGACAGCAGGATGCCCGCCGCGACGATCATGAGGACGGTCTCGAAGGAGCGCAGCACCAGCGACCACGTGGCCCAGGCCCTGTCGACGCGGGCCAGCGCGCCGTACAGGAACACGACGATGCCTGAGCACGCGAAGGCCATCACGAGCTGGAGGACGGCGGCCCAGGCGAGCCGGTGCTCGTTGCCGGGGATCGCTGCCAGCGGGTCCTCGGCGTCGAGCACCGGCCCGGTCAGGGCCACGACCCCGACGCCGGTGAAGCCGAGGAGGAGCAGTACGCCGGCGATGGCGGCGTTGCGCCGTTCGGTGGTGGCCGGGTCGGTGCTCATGTCCACTCCTCGGTGCGTCCCGACCAGCCTCCGCACCCGGGACGGGCTCCGCCAGAGGCGAAGGACCCGGCCCCGCGGCGCGCCTCAGGCGTCGACGAGCTCGCGCTCGGGTTCCCGAGCGGGGGCCGGCGCCGGACGGGTACCGGTGAGGGCGGGGCGGTTGCGGGCGAGGTACGCCATCAGTGCCCCGAAGCCCAGCGCGCTGGCCAGCAGCGCCCACCGCGGCAGCTGGTAGTCGGTGAGGTAGAGCGGGACGGCATGGGTCAGCACCAGCACCAGGCCGAGGGATGCGGCCCGCGAGATCCACGCGGGTCCGCCGCCCCGGAAGGCGAACTCGAAGAGCCCGAGCAGCCCGGCGCTGAGCAGCGCGGCGACGAGGAAGCTCAGGACCGGCGTGCCCCAGTCGCCGGCCTTCATGTCGAGGGGCGTCGAGAGCCCGGACGCGACCAGCGCGGCTCCGAGCGCGAGCGCCGGCGGCCAGAGCCGGGGGAGCCAGGCGCGATGCTGCTGGACCAGGTGGCCGGCGCCCACGAAGAACACCGCCACGGCCCCGACGCCGACCGACCACGGAACCGTGGCGATGTGGTCGTGGACGAAGGTCAGGGGGAGTGCGAGCAGCGAGGCGGCCTGGGCGCCCCGCGCGCCCAGGAGGGCGTGCAGGGCCCGGTAGAGCAGCGCCGCGACGGCCAGCGCGGGCAGGAACCAGAACGCCAGGAACGGGTTGTGGAGGTAGGTGCCCCCGTGCACGAACGACGAGAGCCGCTCGCCGACCGTGGCCCGCGAGGTGAGGTCGTCGTACGCCAGCAGCGGCAGGCCGATGATCGCGACCCACGCGAGGTAGGGGACCAGCAGCGACCGCCAGCGGCGGCGGGCCTCGTCGGCGAGCGTGCGGTCGGGCTTCCAGAGGTAGCCGGCCAGGAAGAAGAACACGGCGACGTGCCACGGGTAGACGGCCTCGCGGACGCGATCGTCCGGAATGGCGTGGCCGACGACGATCGCGACCAGGCCGAGCAGGCGCAGCGCGTCGGGGCCGACCGCCCGGGTAGCACGCATTGGGTGAGGGTGACCGCTGGTCGGGGTGTTCAAACCGCCGGTGTCTGGACGGCAGGCCGGAGTTCGGGCCCATTGCCGGGATCGGTGCCGGGATCTCAGGGTGGCCGTGGCAGAATGAACTCCGCGGCTCTTGACGACACCGGGATGGGCCGCGCCCCGGAACCGTTTGACCGTCGTTTCACGAGAGGTGTTCGTGTCCTCGAACGCGCGCAAGATGCTCCCTGCCGAGGTGCTCACGCACCCTGCCGTCGTGGCCCTCATCGAGCGAGGCACCCCCACCGGCAGCATCACCCCCGAGGAGGTCAGGCAGGCCAGTGAGGACGCCGCGGTCGAGCCGCGCCACCTCAAGGCACTGCTGGCCCACCTGAGCGGGCTCGGCATCTCGGTGCAGATCCCGGCGAGCTCGCGGGCGGTCGCCGCCACCTCGGCGCGCAAGACGACGACCGCGAAGGCCGCCGCGAAGAAGGCGCCGGCCACGAAGACCGCCACCGCCCCGGCGAAGAAGGCCGCCCCCGCGAAGCGGGCCGCCGCCCCGACCAAGGCCGCCGCCACGCCGGAGCCCGGCGAGGACGTCGCCGTCGAGGTCGCCGTCGAGGAGGTCGTCATCGGCCCGGACGGCAAGAAGGTCCTGCCGGACCTGCCCGACGAGCAGTTCGAGAAGGACGTCGCCACCGACCCCTCCATCGAGGAGGACGAGAAGGAGGCGTCGTTCGTCGTCTCCGCGGCCGACGACACCGACGAGCCCGAGCAGCAGGTCATGGTCGCCGGGGCGACCGCCGACCCGGTCAAGGACTACCTCAAGCAGATCGGCAAGGTCCCGCTGCTCAACGCCGAGATGGAGGTCGAGCTCGCCAAGCGGATCGAGGCCGGCCTGTTCTCGGAGGAGAAGCTCGCCAAGGGCGGCAAGATGTCCCCGAAGCTCCAGGAGGAGCTGGAGTGGATCGCCGAGGACGGCCGCCGCGCCAAGAACCACCTGCTCGAGGCGAACCTCCGCCTGGTCGTCAGCCTCGCCAAGCGCTACACCGGCCGCGGCATGCTGTTCCTGGACCTGATCCAGGAGGGCAACCTCGGTCTGATCCGTGCGGTCGAGAAGTTCGACTACACCAAGGGCTACAAGTTCTCGACGTACGCCACCTGGTGGATCCGCCAGGCGATCACCCGCGCCATGGCCGACCAGGCCCGCACCATCCGCATCCCGGTGCACATGGTCGAGGTCATCAACAAGCTGGCCCGCGTGCAGCGCCAGATGCTCCAGGACCTGGGCCGCGAGCCCACGCCGGAGGAGCTGGCCAAGGAGCTCGACATGACCCCGGAGAAGGTCATCGAGGTCCAGAAGTACGGCCGCGAGCCGATCTCGCTGCACACCCCGCTCGGCGAGGACGGCGACTCCGAGTTCGGCGACCTGATCGAGGACTCCGAGGCGATCGTCCCGGCCGACGCCGTGTCGTTCACGCTCCTGCAGGAGCAGCTGCACGCCGTCCTCGACACCCTCTCGGAGCGCGAGGCGGGCGTCGTGAGCATGCGGTTCGGCCTCACCGACGGCCAGCCGAAGACCCTCGACGAGATCGGCAAGGTCTACGGCGTGACCCGCGAGCGGATCCGCCAGATCGAGTCCAAGACCATGTCGAAGCTGCGGCACCCGTCGCGCTCGCAGGTGCTGCGCGACTACCTGGACTGACCCGACCTGAGGTCGGCGAGGGCGGCGTTCGCCGCCAGGTAGCCGCACATGCCGTGCACGCCGGGCCCCGGAGCGGTCGACGACGAGCACAGGTAGGCGCCCGGCACGCCGGTCCGGTACGGCGCGCGCAGCACCAGCTGCGGAACCGTCACCGCGCCGGAGGCGATGTCGCCGCCGACGTAGTTGGGGTTGTACGCCGCGAACCCGGCCGGGTCGGTCACGTGCATCCCCACGATCCGCTCGCGCAGCCCGGGCGCGAACCGCTCCAGCTGGTCCAGCACCAGGTCGGTCGCGTCGCCGGCGTACGCGTGCGGGACGTGGGCGTAGGCCCAGACGGGGTGCACGTCGCCCGCCGAGCGCGTCGGGTCGGCGAGGTACTGCTGGCCGACCAGCACGAACGGCCGCTCCGGCAGCTGCCCCTTCGCGGCCTGCTCCTCGGCGTGCGCGATCTCCTCGATCGTCCCGCCGACGTGCACGGTGCCGGCCCGGCGGCACGCCTCGGCCGTCCACGGCACGCCGCCGCGCACCGCGAGGTCGAGCTTGTACGCCGCCATGCCGTACTTCCAGCGCGGCCGGGGCCGCCGCGCGATGTCGGCGAACCCGGTCGGGGTGGTGTCGAAGAGCGCCACCCGGGCGTCGGGGAGGTCGGCGAGCGAGCCGACCCGCACGCCGGTGCGGACCTCGCCGCCCAGGGAGCGCAGCAGGCTCGCCAGCGCGTCGGTGATCGCCCGCGAGCCGCCCTCCGCGACCGGCCAGCCGTAGCGGTGGCCCGCGCCGATCATGAACGCCCCGATCGACGCGGTGGCGGGGCGGTCCAGCGGCCGGGAGATGTGCGCGGCCACGCCCGCGAACAGCGCGCGGGCGGCCTCGGTCCGGAACGCGCGCGCCAGCACCGTGGCCGACAGGCCCGCCCGCAGCCCGAACCGGGCCATCAGCACCGGCCGGCGCGGGACGTGCAGGATCGGCCCGAGCACCTCGGGAGCGAGGTCGTCGTACCGCTCGGCGGCGAGGCCGAAGACGGCCCGCCAGCGGTCGCCGTCGACGCCCAGGCCCGCGGCGGTCTCCCCGATGTCGCGGACCAGCACGCCCGCGGTGCCGTCGTCGAGCGGGTGCGCCAGGTCGATCTCGGGGTGCCGCCAGAGCAGCCCGTGGTCGGCGAGCGGCAGGGACTGGAAGAACGGCGACCCGATGCCGAACGGGTGGATCGCGGAGCAGACGTCGTGCCGCACGCCGGGCACGGTGAGCTCGGCGGTGCGCGTGCCGCCGCCGATCTCGTCGTGGCCCTCCAGCACCGTGACGGCGAGGCCCTGCCGGGCGAGGGTGATGGCGGCGGAGAGCCCGTTCGGGCCCGAGCCGACGACGACGGCGTCCATGCGTCTCTCGTTACCCACGCCGCCGCCCGGTACTCAGCCCGCGGCGACCAGGACGACGGCTCCCGCGCAGAGGGCGAGGCCGAGCGCCTGGGTGCGGTGGACGTGCTCGCGCAGGACGGTGGCGGCGAGCATGACCGTGAACGCCGGGTACAGCGAGGTGATCACCGCGGCCACCGTGAGGTACCCCTGCTGGGTGGCCACCTGGAAGAGCCCGGTGGCGAGGGCGCCGAGCACCCCGCTGAGCAGGCCGCCGAGCGCGTACCGGTTGCGGGGGAGCCACGGCTGCCGGAGCGCGGTCGCGACCAGGATGATCGCCCCGCCCGCGACCAGCTGGTTCAGCGCGAGCGGGAGGAAGCCAGCCTCCTCGGGGATCTGGGCCAGCGCGGCGAACAGGGTCCCGAACCCGAGGCCGGCCAGCACGCCGTCGCCCAGCCCCGATCCCGAGCCCGTCGTCGGCCCCTCGACCGGCTCGCGCGAGACCAGCCAGATGGCGGGGAACGCGAGCAGCACGCCGAGCAGCACGAGCGAGCCGGGACGCTCGCCGGTGAGCAGGCCGACCACGACCGGCACCAGCACCGACCCGACCCCGGACACCGGCGCGACGACGCCCATCCGGCCCGAGGACAGGCCGCGGTAGAGGAACGCGGTGCCGAACCCGTTGGCGACGCCGGCGAGCACCGCCCACGCCAGGTCGGTCGAGTGCGGGGAGCCGCCGTCGAACAGGACCACGACCAGCACCAGCGCCGTGCCGCCGAGCTGGGCGAGCAGCGAGACCGCCCAGGCGCCACCCCGGCGGGAGAACAGGCCGCCGTTGAAGTCGCTGAGCCCGTAGGACAGCGCCGCGCCCAGCGAGAGCAGGATGCTCATGTCGCGACCACCCCGGCGACCCAGACGGCGGTCGCGGCGAGTGCGGCGGCGAGCTCGATGACGATGCTCAGGCCCACGGCCTTGAGCGAGTGCAGGGTCGACGGCCACGCCTGCTTCGAGCCGACCCGGGCCAGCTCGGCCAGGTAGATGCCGAGCGCGAAGCCGAGGAACAGGCCGACGACCGGGACCACGAAGAACCCGACGACGCCGAGCAGCACGCCGGCCCACTGGGTGGTGGCCGGGATCCCGGCGACCTGCAGCCGGCGGCCCGGTACGACGTACTTGACGACGGTCCCGGCGACCACGAGCGCGGTCGCGACGCCGGCGACGGCCCACGCGGTGGGCCCGCCGACCGCGATCGCCCAGCCGACGACGCCCGCGACCACGAGGATCGAGCCGGGCAGGATCGGCACCAGGATGCCGACCAGGCCGACGGCGATCACCAGGGCGGCGATCAGGTCCGTGGTGGTCACGCGGAGATCCTAGGGAGGCCGGAGACGCACGAGGGCCCCGGACTCGCGTCCGGGGCCCTCGTGAGCGACCTGGGCGTCAGCGCTCGTCGTCGGGAGCGATGGCGGGGGTCGTGGTGAGCTTGTGGGTCTCGTCGACGACGTTGGCGGCGATCTCACGGAGCTTGTCACCGTGCTCACGGGCGTGGTGGGCGCAGAAGAGCAGCTCACCGCCCGACTGGAGCTCCACGCGAAGGTAGGCCTGGGCTCCGCAGCGGTCGCAACGGTCCGCAGCGCTCAGCGCGGCGGAGTTGGAAGCAAGTGCAGTGGTCACATCGGCCTCATTTCTTCTTCTGCCTCGGTGTCTGGCTCAACGTACTGACCGGATCCAAGATTCCCGCTTCGACGTGGTACCCGACACGTCAATCCAATCACGTGTTCTCTTCCCGCTTCCGGGTTTTCCATGCTTCGGATGCCCGCGATGTGAAGAGGACGACAGTGCTGGACGGTGGTGCGGTTGCCGCTGCGCTGGTGGTGCTGGTGCTGCCGTGGGTGGTGCAGGTGGTGCGCGGGGAAGTGCTGCCCACGGTAGCCCCGGCCCCAGCGGGCGAGCCTTCATCGGCGTCCGGCGTGTCGCAGGTAGATTCGGAGCGGAGAAGCCCACGGATTTCGGCAGGAGCCCCACGATCGACAACACGTACAACGCCGCACATCTCCTCGTCCTCGAGGGACTGGAGGCGGTGCGCAAGCGTCCCGGGATGTACATCGGGTCGACCGACACGCGGGGCCTCATGCACTGCCTGTGGGAGATCATCGACAACGGCGTGGACGAGGCCCTCGCCGGCGCCGCCCACCGGGTGGAGGTCACGCTGCACCCCGACGGGTCGGCCGAGGTGCACGACGACGGCCGCGGCATCCCGACCGACAAGGAGCCGAAGACCGGCCTCCCGGGCGTCGAGGTGGTGGCGACCAAGCTGCACGCCGGCGGCAAGTTCGGTGGTGGCTCGTACGTCGCCACCGGCGGCCTGCACGGCGTCGGCCTGTCGGTCGTGAACGCGCTGTCCGCCCGCATGGACATCGACGTGCAGCGCTCGCCGTCCGAGCAGGGCCTCTCCTTCCGGCACGGCACGCCCGGGGTGTTCGTCGGCGAGGGTCCGGACGCGTCGTTCGAGCCGAAGTCGGGCCTCACCCGCAAGGGTGCCCGGGTCGCGAAGGGCCGGTCCGGGACCCGGATCCGGTTCTGGCCGGACCGCCGGATCTTCACCAAGGACGCGACGTTCGTCTACGACGAGCTGATCGGCCGGGCCCGGCAGACGTCGTTCATCGTGCCCGGCCTGGAGCTGGTGATCCGCGACCTGCGCGGTCCGGACCCGGTCGAGGAGAAGTTCCGCCACGACGGCGGCATCGCCGAGTTCGCCGACTTCCTCGCCCCCGACGAGCCGGTCACCGACATCCTGCGGCTGCAGGGCTCCGACACGTTCACCGAGACCGTGCCGCTGCTGGACGACAAGGGCCACATGACGCCCCAGGAGGTCGAGCGCGAGCTGCACGTGGACGTCGCCGTCCGCTGGGGCACCGGCTACGAGACCGTGCTGCGGTCCTTCGTGAACGTGATCGCGACGCCCAAGGGCGGCACCCACCTCAGCGGCTTCGAGCAGGCGGTCACCCGCACGTTCAACGACGCGATGAAGGCCACCAAGGTCCTCAAGGTCAACGACGACGACGTGATCAAGGACGACGTGCTCGAGGGCATGACCGCCGTCGTGACCGTCCGGCTCGCGGAGCCGCAGTTCGAGGGCCAGACCAAGGAGATCCTCGGGACGCCGGCCGCGCGCACCGTCGTACGCCGGGTCGTGTCCGCGGAGCTGAAGAAGTTCCTCACCTCCACCAAGCGGGCGGAGAAGGCCCAGGCGCGGCTGGTCATGGACAAGGTCGCGGCGGCCGCCAAGACCCGGCTCGCGGCGCGCCAGCACAAGGAGACCCAGCGCCGGAAGAACGCGCTGGAGTCCTCCGCGCTGCCCTCGAAGCTCGCCGACTGCCGCGCCGTGGACAACGACCGCACCGAGCTGTTCATCGTCGAGGGCGACTCGGCGCTGGGCACCGCCAAGCTGGCCCGCAACTCCGAGTTCCAGGCGCTGCTGCCGATCCGCGGCAAGATCCTCAACGTCCAGAAGGCCTCGGTCGGCGACATGCTCAAGAACGCCGAGTGCGCGTCGATCATCCAGGTCGTCGGCGCCGGTTCGGGCCGGACCTTCGAGCTCGAGGCGCGCCGCTACGGCCGGATCATCTTCATGGCCGACGCGGACTCCGACGGCGCCCACATCCGGTGCCTGCTCGCGACGCTGTTCTTCAAGTACATGCCGGACCTGATCGCCGCCGGCCGCGTCTACTCCGCGGTCCCGCCGCTGCACCGCGTCGAGATCTCCAGCCCGAAGAAGGGCCAGGACAAGTACGTCTACACGTACTCCGACGACGAGCTGCAGCGGAAGCTGGCCGAGCTGAAGAAGAAGAACGTGAAGTGGAAGGAGCCGGTCCAGCGCTACAAGGGCCTCGGCGAGATGGACGCCGACCAGCTGGCCGAGACCACCATGGACCCGCGGCACCGCACGCTGCGCCGGCTCACCATCGACGATGCCGAGGGCGCCGCGGGCGTCTTCGAGCTGCTGATGGGCTCCGACGTCGCGCCGCGCAAGGAGTTCCTGGTCCAGGGCGCGTACGAGGTCGACGTGGAGGCGCTGGACGCCTGATGTTCCGGCGCAAGTGGAGCCCGCTGCGCACTCTGGGGCCGCTGGTGGGTGGCGTCCTGCAGACGGTGGCACTCGGGCTGCCGCTGCTGGTGGCCGGGGTGGTCGAGGGTGGCTATGACCTGGCCCTCACGTGCGGCGCCGCCGGGCTGACGTGGATTGTCGCGTCGGTCAGCTTCCCGATGCCCTCGATGAGACGGTCCTGGGCATGGTGGCTGATGTCGTGGGCGGCGAGGAGGTCGAGGTCGTCGGCGACCGTGATGCCGGCGTCGGCGATGAGCCGGTGGCCTAGCCACCGCAGGCGAACGTGCTCAACGTCGACGACGCCCGGGGTGGTGGCGAGGATGATGCGGGCCTGGTCGGTCATCGCGGGGTCGACGGCGTCCATCAGTCGGCGGTAGATGTCGCGCGCCGCCCCGCGCAGGACCACGAGAATCGTGACGGTGATGAGCAGCCCGACCAGCGGATCAGCGAGCGGGTAGCCCGCCAGCACGCCGAGAGCGCCCAGCACGACGGCGAGAGAGGTGAACCCGTCCGTACGTGCGTGCAAACCGTCGGCGACCAGGGCCGCGGAGCCGATCTGGCGTCCTACCCGGATCCGGTAGGAGGCGACCAGCTCGTTGCCGGCGAAGCCGATCATCCCGGCGGCCATGAGCACCCAGGGGTGCGCCAGGTCCGCAGGATCCAGCAGCCGGCGGACCGACTCGACCCCGGCCACGATGGCGGAGATCGCGATCATGGCGACGATGAAGATCCCCGCCAGGTCCTCGGCGCGCCCGTAGCCGTAGGTGAACCGGGCGTTCGGACGGCGCCGCGCCAGTGCGAACGCCACCCACAGCGGGACTGCGGTCAACGCGTCGGAGAAGTTGTGGATCGTGTCGGCCAGCAGCGCGACCGAACCGGTCACCGCGACCAGCGTGGCTTGGCCGAGCGCCGTCAGCCCAAGGACGACCAGGCTGATCTTCACCGCGCGGATGCCCTGAGCGCTCGCCTCGAGCGCGTCGTCCACGGAGTCCGCGGTGTCGTGGCTGTGCGGGCGGACCAGCTCGCTCAACCAACCCTTCACTCCGCCCGGGTGCTGGTGCCCGGGCCCGGGCGCGTGGTGGTGTCCGTGGTGGTCGTGATCGTGGCTCATGCGGTCGCTCCGATCGAGTCCATCCAGGCGCGGCTGAACTGGCGCAGCGCGCCGACGTCGATTTCCTGGCAGGTCATCTGGTGGTTCGCGGTCACGGCAACGACCTCGGTACCCGAACCGCTCTCGCTCTGGTCTTCCGTGGCGCGGGCGCCGGCCAGCACGCCTCTGGGGTCGTCGGAGGTGACGAACTCGCGCAGTGCGGACACATCGCCTTCGGGGATGTTGTCGGCGTACAGGACGATGACGTACCCGTCGGCGAGCGAGTGCCCGAAGCTCGCGATCGGCAGCTCCTCGTCGGGCTCGTAGAACGCCTTGTCGGTGTGGCCTCCGCCGGCGGCCGGGAACGTCTCGGTGCGCTCCGCGATCGTGCACTGTGAGCCCTCGGGCAGCGCGACGTCGAGGTTCCCGTCACTCGGACCGACCTCGGTGAACCCCTGGTAGGCCAGCACCGGCGCTGCGATGGCAGCGACGTTGAACAGGACCACGAACGCGGCCGTGGAGAGGGCCGAGTCGTGCTTGCCGCTGAAGATCATCGACGACACGACGCCGGCGACGGCAAGGATGGCGACGATGGCGGTCAACTGGCCGATCTCGATGCCCACGTTGAACGCGATGAGCCGCCACACCATCCCGTCCTCGGGGACCCCGAGGGCCTGGAAGCGCGTCGAGAGTCCGAGTCCGTGCACCAGGCCGAAGCCGAACACGATGGCGGTGAAGAGGTCCCAGCCGAACGGCTTGCCCAGGATTCCGTACGCGCCGACGAACGCCACCGACAGCACGATGACGACGTCGACCAGCGTGGGGCTGACCTTCCAGCCGGCGAGCGTGGCGACGATCAGGGTGAGGCTGTGTCCCAGCACGAACGCGGTGATGGTCTTGGCCCCGCGGCGCGGGTCGGCGGCTAGCAGGACGACGCCCGCGACGAACAGCAGGTGGTCCCAGCCGAGCAGCATGTGCTCGATGCCGATGCCGACGAACCCGCCGACGCTCGAGGTGGCCGCGTCGCCGCCGATGCCGTGCGCCGAGGCGGGCAGTGCGGTCGCCACGACCCCAGCGGACGCCACCAGCACTGCGGAACCGCCGCGGCGAACAGCGGCAGACGTTTGGGACGGCATGAGTGTCTCCATCAGGGCCGGGACGTGCGGCGACCATCGTAAGACATATGAAAAGTCGTTCATATTCGGCGTAGGCTCGGCGCGTGGGACACCAGCGCAGCGGCAACCATGACGCAACAAGCGCGGGTGAGGGACTGGACGCCGACGCAGCGAAGACCGTCGCGTCAATCCTTCAAGGCCTCGCGACCCCGAGCCGGCTGCACCTGATCACCGCGCTCCACGGCCGGACCCTCACAGTCGGGGAGGTGGTCGAGGCCGTCGGTATGGAACAGTCAGCTGTCTCCCACCAGCTGCGAAACCTCCGCCACCTCGGTTTCGTCACCGCAGAACGCCAAGGCCGCAACATCGTCTACCGACTCTTCGACGACCACGTCATCGACATCATCGACCAGGCACTCTCGCACGCCGAACACCTCCGACTCGCAGCGCCTCGTGTCGGCGACGATGCCACCGAACCGTGACTCGATCTCGGCTGAATCGCCAGGTTCACAGAGCACGCCATGTCGTTCCACCTCGGCAACGCTGCGCCTGCCACGGCTCGATCCTGGGCGGCCGGTAACGGCCTCAGCGCCGAGAACGAGGCGTGGCCGTCGGTCAGGGCGTGCTCGAGGCACTCGCAGGTGTGGTCGTCTCGGCGGACGGCGTCGCGGTGGTGGTGGGCGTCGGTTCGGCCGTGTCCGAGGGCGTCGGGGTGGGGGAGGACCCTCCGGAGGACCCCTCGGAAGGCTGTGCCGAGGAGCTGTCGGACGGCGTGCCGACGGTCGCTGTGGGCGTGGGTGAGCCGGACGGATCGGCCGAGGGCGTCGCGCTGGTACCCGTGGTGGGGGAGGAGGACGGGTCGGTACTCGGCGATGTGCTCGGGCCGGCTCCGAGGCCCTGGTCCTCCTCGATGATCGCGAGCACCTGGCTCTCGTACTCGCTGAGCTGGGCCTGGATCTGGTCCAGCGGGACGTCCTCCAGGTGACCGGCGAACGCCATGATCTGCTGCCACAGCTCGTCGAGCCGGGTCATCGCCGCGTCGCTCAGCGGGCCGTCGAGGGTGACGAACAGCTGCACCGCCAGCGCGTAGGTGAGGCAGCCGACGCAGCCGCTGGTCACCGAGACCGAGACGTTCTGCGGGATCGCGACGTTGGTCTGTCCCGTCACCAGCACGACCTGGAAGGCGACGGCGACGGCCGCACAGCCGTCGCAGCTGGCCAGCGCATAAGCCTCGTTGGTGTTGTCGACGGTCCCGTCCCCGTCCTCCCAGACGAGGGCGAAGGCGACGTCGTAGGTCACGGTGTCGTCGG
This sequence comes from Nocardioides aquiterrae, assembly GCF_039526625.1. NCBI lineage: Bacteria > Bacillati > Actinomycetota > Actinomycetes > Propionibacteriales > Nocardioidaceae > Nocardioides > Nocardioides aquiterrae. The sequence goes on along the minus strand of NZ_BAAAJE010000017.1, from coordinate 18,143 downwards.
TGGTGTTCACCGCGAGCGCCTGGTTGTCGCCCTCTTCCGGGGCGAGGGGCTGGTCGATCGGGAAGACCCAGGGCTGCGGCTCGGTGGCGGTCGACCCGGTCGATCCGGTCGAGCCGTCGTCGGCGGCACCCGCCTGGTCCGCCGTCGCGGGTGCCTGCCCGGTGCCGTGCGGCACCAGCACCGCGGCCAGCATCGGATGGTCGCGGGTCGGGGCCTGCCGCCCGGGGGGCAGGTAGATGGCGGCGCGGCCCTGCGCACCGACCTCGGTCAGCGCGGCCGGGCGCGCCAGCGGGATCGCGTCGGTGAGGGTGCCGCCCTCGTACGCCTGCACCGGCCGGTACCGGTCCGGCGACGGCCACCACACCCACGCCAGGCCCGCGACCAGAGCCGCGGCGGTCACCAGGGCGACTCCGCGGCGTACCGGCCGGCCGTCCGTCCGGGTCCACACCGACCGGGCTCCACGACGGGCGAGCCTGCCGAGCGCCACGCCGATGGCGAGGGGTGGGAGCAGCACGATGAGGGCCGCCAGCCCGCGGGCCACGACGGCGATCAGGTCGCCGTGGTCGGCAGCGGCGGTCAGCTGGTCCCACTGGAGCCGGCTGCTGGCCAACGCGCTCCCGACGACCCGCGGGAACGTCGTCACGATCAGCAGCAGCGTGATGGCGAGGACGGGCACGACGGTCAGCACCCACACCGAGACCACCGCCCGCGCCCACGGCTTCAGGACGCGCGCCTCCCGGTCGCGCCAGTGCCACGGCAGCAGGCCCTTCAGGGTCGGCCCGATCCGCTGGAAGAGGTCCGGTACGCCGGTGAGGTCGGCCAGCACGTGGTAGCCGTCGAACCTCACCAGGGGCAGCAGCTGGTGCAGCATCTGCAGCACCTGGGTGGCGACCAGCAGGAGCAGCGCGTCGTAGTCGGTGGCCCACCAGGTGAGGGTCGTCGCGACCGCCACCAGGGCGTTGAAGTACAGCCCGCCGAGGTCGGTGCGCAGTCGGCCGCCCCGGCCGAGCCGGTAGGAGTCGGTGACGTCGGTGTAGAAGGCGGGCCAGATCAGGTAGAGACCGACGCCCATCGCTCCGGGAGTGGCGCCCCCTCGGCGCGCCGCGGCCGCATGGCCGAACTCGTGGAAGCCGGCCGAGAGGACGGTGATCGCGAGGACCGCCAGCAGCAGGCCCGGCCGGGCGAAGGCGTCGTGGGTCGCGCTCGCCAGGCCGCGCTCGAACAGCACCCACCAGGTGATCCAGGCGAAGACCGCGACGACCGCCAGCACCAGGACCGGGTTGAAGAGCCGGGCGAACGGCGCCGTCAGCCGCCGAGTCCGGTCGGGGTCGGAGACCACCGCCTTGAAGCGGAGCGCCAGGAGCGGGTTGCTGCGCCGGAGCTCGGGCTCGGCGCCGTCCGTCGTCGCCGCGAGCCCGAGCCGGCGCAGCTTGTCGGTGAGCTGCTCGACGTTCTCGGCGGAGACCTGCCGCCCGGTCGCCGTCGACAGGGCGTCCGCCAGCTCGGCAGGCGTGCGGTCGCCGTCCAGCTCCGAGAGCAGCAGGTAGAGCAGCGGCGTCAGCTGGACGACCTGGCCGTCCGCCCGGCGCGCGAGGGCCGGTGTCTCCCGGTAGCCCGAGCCGGGCATCTCGCCCATGAGCTGTACGCCGGCCGCCCGAGCGGGCGCCGGCGCCGCGGGAGAGCGGGCGGTGTGGCGCGCGGGCTCCTCCCGCTCTCCCGTCGTGGTCACGGCTGCGTGATGTCGGATGCCTGCTCGGAGGTGGCGGTCGCCGAGCCGTCGATCGTCTGGTTGATGATCGCGTCCTGCTGGGAGATCGACACGGCGTTGCTGTCGACCGAGCCGACGTTCGCGGCCACCGCGGCGTCGATCGGGGCAGCGACGTTGGCGTTGGCCGCCACGGCACCGTTGATCGGAGCCGCGATGTTGGCGTCGCCGTCGAGATTGACGTCGACGTTCAGCAGGTCGCCGTCCGCCGCGCTGCCGACCGCCGTGCCGAGGTCGCCGGCGGTGGAGCCGACGTCGCCGGCCGCCGTGCCCAGGTCGCCGGCGGTCGTGCCGACCGCGGTCGGGTCGACCGGGTCCGTGCCGACCGCGTCCGTACCGGCTGCCGCGGCCGCGGCGTCCGGAGCGGCGCCCTGCTCCAGGGTGCTGTCCTGGGCCGCGTTCGCGGTGGCATCGGCGTTGACCGCCTGGTTGACGAGCGCGCCCTGGTCCGAGAGCGCCTGGGCGGTCGAGCCCTCGGAAAGCACGTTGGCGCCGACGGCCGCGTCGATGGGAGCGGCGACGTTCGCGTTCGCGGCGACACCCAGGTCGATCGGCGCGGCGGCGTCGATGGCGAGGTCGAGGTCGGCGTTGAGGTCGAGGATCGACACGACCTCCTTGTCGGGCAGCGCGACGCCGTCCTCTGCTGCGAGCTCGGCGTCCGAAAGTCCGGCGGTAACTTCGGGGTTGTCCATGGTGAATGCACCTCGGTCACGATGAGACGACAGTGCGATCGCCGTACCCGGCGTCGAGTCCGGTGAAACAGACTCCCGGAGGTGCCGGCCGGGTTACGGTGAGCCATGGCCATCGGGATCCTCGGGTTGCTCGTCGGCATGGTCCTCGCCGTCGTCGGGCTGACCATCCTCTACTTCGTGATCCGGTACGCCGTCCGCGACGGCGTGATCGACGCTCACTACAAGCTCGACTCCGACCGCGTCCGCGCGGAGCTCCGGATCGGCCCGGAGCGGAGCCCGAACTCGCGCGGCTGACCACCGCCGCGCCTCGGTGTCGACTGCTCGCCGTCGGCGTCGGGTTGCGACCGGCAAGGACGAACGAAGTGGTCACCGCCCAGAGATCCGTGCCCGGTGGTCGAGCTCGTCGAGACCCCGTACGACGTCGCGGTGGTTGAGGTGCGAAGGCGCCCCGGCGCCTGAGCCTCGAAACCACCCCCGCCGGGGTTGATGCCCGCCACGCACCGTCCGCCCGTGTTGCGACCGACGAAGACGAACGATGTGGTCACCGCGGTCTGGGGTTGCGGTGGCCGGTTGCGGCCGCCTCCCGGCTCACGGTCCGTCCGGGTCGACCGTTGTGGTCACCGCCGGCGAAGAGACCTTGCGCAGCGCTGACCAAGATTTTACCTTCCGAATTTCGGGAAGAGGCCCAGAACCCTGTGGATACCGGGGTTCTGGGGGTCTGAGTGTCGGTGGCGGGTGCTTGAGTGGAGTCGTGATCGAGATCGACAGCACTCACCAGCCGCTCGTGGTCGAGGACCTCGACGCGGACTGGCTGCTGGCGCTGTGCGAGGACACCGCGACCGAGTCCCGGCGGCTGGAACGCAAACGGCTACGGCTGGCGCTGCACTGGGCCCGGATGCACCCCGCCGACCCCGACGACGCCGCGAAGGGACACGTGGAGACCGTCGGCGGGCCCGGCACCCCCGCGGTGGAGGAGTGGTCCACCGAGTCCCTGGCCGCAGCCCTGGGGATCACCACGCACGCGGGCCTGCAGCTGGTCTCCGACGCCCTCGACCTGGCCTACCGACTCCCGCGCCTATGGGCGCGGGTCGAGGCGCTCGAGGTCCCCGGCTGGCGGGCCCGCCGCATCGCGCAGGCCACCTGCGGGCTCAGCGCCGCCGACGCCGCCGCCGTGGACGCGCTGCTGGCGCCGAAGGCGGATCGGTGCGGGGTCCGGGCCATCGACCAGGCCATCGCCGAGGCCACCGGAGTCGTGGAGCAGACCGAGCAGGAGACCCTCGACCGCACGAAGTGGGACGTGGAGCTCCTCCACGGCCCGATGGTCGGCCCCGGACGGTGGGCCGGGACCTCGACCATGGTCATCACCGGCGACACCTTGGACCTGACCGGGTTCTACGACCTGATCAACACCGAAGCCACCCGGATCGAGACCGACGACCCGATCGGGGTCCGCCGCGCCATGGCCGTGGGCAACCTGGCCCGCCGGATGGGCGGCGACCAGCCCCCGCGGGTCCGGCTGTACGTGCACGCCGACCTGGCCGACCTGCTCGACGACACCATCGGCACCGGGTCCGTGGAACGCCTCGGACCCCTCACGATGGCCCGGATCAAGGACTGGGCCAGCCGATCCCAGGTCACCGTCCTCCCCGTCCTGCGCATGGCTCGTGACGACGCGGTCGACCAGCACGACCCACCCGCCTGGATGCGGGAGCTGGTGATCCTCCGCGACCGACACTGCGTGCACCCCCACTGCCAGACCCACGCCCGCGCCTGCGACCTCGACCACACCATCCCCTGGCCACTCGGCCCCACCACCCCCACCAACCTCGCACCGCTGTGCCGGCGCCACCACCGCGCCAAAACCCGACGACGATGGCACTACCAACGCGAACCCGACGGCTCCTACACCTGGACCGGACCCCACCAACGCCGATACCGCGTCGACCAGAACGGCACGACCCCGCTGCCGCCCGCGTGAGAGCCCTCAGCCCCGCGCTGCGGCTGCGGCGGGAACGTAGCAACCCAGTCTCGCGGCGCGCACGGCGGCGAGCGTCCTCGACGGAGCGTCCAGCTTGACGAGGACGTGCTCCACATGCGCGGCGACCGTGCGCAGGGTCACCGCGAGCGCCCGGGCGATCTCCTTGTTGGCACGCCCGTCGATCAAGAAGCCCAGGATCTCGAGCTCGCGCGCAGTGAGCCCGTGCACGTCGCCGGAAGGGGACAGCAGCACCATCCCCAGGGACACAGGGGGCACATCGTTCGGCCCCGCCAGGACCGTGACGCGGACATGGCCGTCCGGGGCGTGCCGATCGCCGCGTGGCCACAGGAAGGACGTGAAGACCTGGCCGGCCCGGAGGGCGTGGCCGGCGGCGTCCAGGAGAGCGGTTCCTCGGCCGAGCAGAGCGTCCTCAGCGAGGCCGGGAAGCGGGGCGGTGCCGCCGTCCTGGCACAGGACCACGCCGGCCGTCGCTCCCTGAACGACGGACGCGGCGACAGCCAGCGAGCGCATCGGGTCGATGCCACGGGCGATGATCGGGGCCAGCTCGCTCAGGCTGCGCCGCATCTCCGCCGTCGGACGCCGCCCACTGGCCGAGAGCAAAGCCAGGTGACCCACGTGCCGCCCCCCTGGTGCGAAGAGTCCTACGCCGAGAGCCTCGCGGTAGCCGGCGGGAAGGAGGCACTCGGCCCACGTCGGGATCTCCTCGAGTGGGACCGGAAGGTCCGAAGGACTCATCGGGGCTCGTTCGCGGTTCGCTCCGCTGATCTCGAGGTCGCGCGCCGCCTTCGGCCCGCCGAGGTAGTCGGTCGTGCTCCGGTCCAGGGACCTGGCGGCCACGGAGGCGTAGCCGGTGCCGAACGGTTCGGCCATCGCCAGCCAGGAGCCGTCGAAGGGAACGTGTCGTTGCAGCTCCTCGACCAAGGCCTGGGCGCGTTCGGGGATCGGTCCGGGATCGGCTGCGATCTCGGCAAGGCGGAGAGCCACATCCGTGGACATCACATCTCACCGACCGCCGGTGCGTCGTTCACGGCTCTCCGACCAGGCCTGGTGGAAGGCGTATCCCGCCACTCACGGCGCGCACTGCGGCGACCGTGAGATCGGCTGTTCCTAGAGCGGTCAGGCTTCGAGCGAGCGAGTCGAACACGGTCGGAGTCGGGACACCGAGCGCTGCCGCGAGCGCGGAGACATCGCTGACGCCCTCCACCAGGTGACCCAGCACCCGGAGGTCCAGAGTGGTGAGACCACGCACGTCGCCCGGTGGGCACAGGAGCACTGCAGCGGAGAGATGGTCGAGCACCTGGCAGCTGAAGTCGAGCGCGACCACCCGCACGAGCTGCTCGGCTTGGGTGTCCGGCGTGCGTGCGAGGAACGAGATGTACGGGCCGCTCTGGGCCAGCTCCTCCGCAGCGACGGCGAGAACGCGTGAGCCGGGCGACAGCAAGCGGGCGTCGTCGAGACCTGGGAGCGGCAGCACGTCGCCACCCCGGGTGAGCACCACGCCGGCGCTCGCGCTGTGCAACATCCGGGCGGTCTCGGCGATGTCCTTGGTGCGGTCCAGGTTGGTGGCGATCGCCGTGGTGACCGCCGCGGCGAGCCGACGGTCAGCGTCGTTCGGCCGCGATGCATCCCCGGAAAGCAGACGCAGGGAGCCGATGAGCCGCCCCTCAGGGGTGAACAGCCCAGCCGCCAGGCCCTGCTGGAAACCGGCCGGGATCAGGTGGTCGGCCCACGAACGCAGCTCGGGAAGTGGGATCGGGCTCTCGCTGGCGAGCATCGGCGGCCGGCGCCGGTTGAGGCCCAGTCGGTCCACCTCCTCGTCTGCCTCCGGACGAGCGAAGTAATCCTGCAACGGGGCGGCGGAACCCGTGGTGGCGACCGGAACGTGCCGGCTCCGTTCGGGGTCGCGCACGGCGAGCCAGCCGACGTCGAACGACAAGACCCGCCCGAGCTGCTCGAGGATCGCAGCGCCGCGCTCCTCGATGTTCAGGGAGGAAGCGGCAAGACGCGCCAGCTCCTGCCGAAACTCCGCCGGCTTCGGTCCCAGCTCGCTCATGGCAACGGTCGCCGCGGGGCCATGCTCTCGTCCATGGGTGCAGCCACCTCTCTCGAGAGATCACGACGACGTCCGGTACCTCTCGACGCCTGACTTCCAACCTATCCGTACCACGACCACGAGGCTGAGCGGGTCAGAGCACGTAGCGGCTGCTGGGCCAGATGTCGGTGAGCGGGATGTCGGGGAACCGCTCGGCGACGGCGGCGTACACGCCTCGGTAGTGCTCGGCGATGGTCCGCACGGTGTCCTCGGGGAGCTCGGAGGTCTTCGGCGAGAAGTGCACCCGCTGGTCGAAGTCGGGCTCCACGTAGTCGACGCCGGCCATCGCGCAGAGCCGGCGGGTCTCGGCCTCGGTGAAGAGCCGTTCGTAGAAGCCGTAGTAGACGTCATCCGGCCCGAAGACCGCGTCGAGCTTGCGGATGGTCTCGTCGAACGCGGTGCGGGCGGCGTACGCCGGACGCGTGTAGTTCGCGGCGACGTACTCGGTGATCTCCTCGGCGCGGGCGGCCTCGTGGCGCTTGTAGAGGCGCGCGTGCATGCGGGCCTGGGACCAGATCCGCTCGACCGGGTCGCGCATCAGGAAGACCGGCAGCGTCCGGACGCCCCGCCGGGCGAAGCCGTCGCGGACGGCCTCGAACCGCTCGACGGGCAGCATGCCGTACGACGGGGTCATGTCGGCGGCGACCCGGGTGTCCGGGGTCCGGTGCAGCAGCCCGGTGAAGTAGTCGAAGTAGAACTGCTGGTCCAAGAACATGCTCAGCCGGTGCGCCGAGGTCGCGGCCAGGCGGTTCCCGGGCTCCGGGTCGCCCGTGATCTGCTCAGCCGCGCGGGCCAGGAGGCGCTTGCGGGCCTGCTCCTCCGACGGCAGGTCGAGCGAGTCCAGGACGTGGTACTCCTTGCGGTACCCGTGCGCGAACTGCGGCGACCGCGCCAGGTACTGGTAGAGCCACGTGGTCCCGCCCTTCTGGCACCCGGCGCCGAGCAGGAACGTCTTCGTCACCCGCCGGAGGCTACCGGCTCCGGTCAGACCCGCTGGTCCAGGAGCCCCGTGTCGACGTCGTAGATGAAGCCGCCCACCTCGACGGTCTCCGGGATGAGCGGGTGCGAGCGCACCTTCTGCACGTCCTCGCGGAGGGCGGCGTCCTGGTCGTCGACCACGTGGAAGGGCTGCCAGGAGGCGTCCACGCCGGCGGAGGCGGTCACCCGCTCGCGCAGCTCCGCCTCGCTGTTGCTGGCGACCGCGCAGCGCGTGTGCGGGACGACGAGGATGCGCTCCACGTTGAGCAGGTGCGCGCCCAGCACCAGGGCCTCCAGGGCCTCCGGCGTGACCCGCCCGCCCGGGTTGCGGAAGATCTTCGCGTCGCCGGCCTTGAGGCCGAGCATCCGCAGCGGGTCGATGCGGGAGTCCATGCAGGTGACGATGGCGACGCCGGCGTGGGCGACGCCGTCGAAGCCGGACAGGTCGAAGTCGGCCGCGAACTCGCGGTTGGCGGCCACCAGGTCGTCGAAGCTCACGGTTCGCGACGTTAGCCCACGCTCATCCGCCGGAGCGCAGCAGGTCGCCCGTCGAGACGGCGCGGGTGGCGGCCGAGCGGAACAGCAGCAGCGCGAGGACGCCGGCAGCCACGGCGCAGACCGCGGCGCCGGTGAAGACCGTGTGCTCCTGCGCGATCCCGGCGACCTTCAGCAGGTCCGTGAACTCCGAGCACCGGCTCCTCCCGTCGCACACCTCGCGCGCGGTGGGGAGGTCCGCCTGCTCGGCGTAGTAGCGCCGCAGCCCGATCGTGGTGAGCGCCGAGATGCCGACCAGCATCCCGACCATGCGGGACACCACCACGAACGCGCTGGCCAGGCCGTGCACGTCGGCGTCGGTGCTGGCCAGCACCGCGGCGTTCACCGGCGCCAGCGCCAGCCCGAACCCGAGACCGCCGAGCAGCAGCGGGACCGTCGCCACGGGGTGGTCGAGGCTCTCGAGGTCCCAGGTCGCCATCCACAGGAAGGCGGCCGCGGCGCAGGCCATCCCCGCCGCGGTCACGACGCCGGCCGGCAGGGCGCGGGTCAGGTAGCCGCCGGCCACCGCGCCCACCGGCAGCGCGACGAGCAGCCGCACCAGCACGAGGGCGGCCATCAGCTGCGAGTCGGGGTAGACCGTGGTCCGGGCGAACAGCGGGATGTCGATGAGCGCCGCGATCAGCGCCGCCCCGACGAAGAAGCTGACGAGCATGGCCCCCCAGGCCGGGGTACGCCGGAGCGCGCCGGCCGGCACCAGCGGCGCCGCCGAGCGGCGCAGGTGCAGCGCGAACAGGAGGGCGGCCAGCGCGGCGCCGGCGAGGTACCAGAGGCCCCGGTCGGAGAACACCTGCACCTTCGGGTCCGCGGTCGCGAAGGCCAGGATCACCCCGGCGAGCGCCAGGGCGAGGAGCAGCGCGCCGACCAGGTCGGCCTCGCGGAGCGTCCGGGCCCAGGCGGGCAGGTCCAGCAGCGGCCGGCGGGCCGTGCAGCAGCGGACGACCAGCAGCGCGAACGCCCCGATCGCGGCCAGCCCGACCGGGGTGAGCCAGCGCCCCGCGCCGGCAACGGGGACGAACAGCTGCCCCCAGGTCACGTCGCGCATCAGGGCGGCCGGCTCGGTGAGCACCAGGACCCCGGCCACCAGCGTGAGCACGGCGAGGGCGAGGCCGACCCAGTCGAAGCCACGCCCTGCCTTCCGTTCCGGGGTCTCGACAGGCTCGACCAACGACCGGATGGCGGCGGCGAGCACCAGGCCGACCGCCAGGTTGACGGCGAAGATCGCCCGCCAGTCGGCCACCGCCAGGACGAGAGCGCCGAACAGCGGGCCGAGCACGCTGCCGAGCTCCTGCACCGCGGAGACCACACCGAGCGGGACGCCCCGCCGCTCCGCCGGGTAGAGGTCGGCGACCAGCGCGAGCGTCGCGGGCACCAGTCCGCCCCCGCCGACCCCCTGGAGGAAGCGGCCGGTGACCATCGACGGCAGGTCGTAGGCCAGCGCGGTCACCAGCGACCCGAGCGCGAACACGAGCAGCGCGGCGACCAGCACCGGCACCCGGCCGCGCAGGTCGGCGATCCGGCCGATCAGCGGCAGCATCGCGACGTACCCGAGCAGGAACCCGGAGACGATCGGTGCCGCCCGCTGGAGCTGGTCGATGGGGATGCCGGTGCTCGCCATCATGTCCGGGAGCGCCAGGACGACGACGTAGGTGTCCGCCGCCGCGAACGCCACGGCGACTGCGGCGAGCGCGAGCAGCCACCGGGGCGATGCGGTCATGGTGCCGAGATGTCCTTCTCGGTGCCGTAGTCCTCGAAGGTGACCGTGTAGGTCATCGGGTCGGAGTCCTGGTAGAAGACCCCGGTCAGGTCGGCCTCGCGGAGCTCGCCGGCGTCGGTGATCTGGTAGGTGACGTCGAAGTCGCCGGACGCGGTCGGGATGATGTGCGACACGACGTCGCCGGACACCTGGCCGGAGTACTCGGTGAGCACCTCGCTGTTGTCCTTGCCGCCGCGGACGCTGTCGCCCATCGTCGCGCCCGTCGTCTCCGCGAGCAGCGAGGAGAACCCGTGGTCGGGGCTCATCAGCTGCGCCGGGTCGGGCGCGCCGTACTCGGCGGGGTCGATGTCCTGCCAGCCCGGCGTGAGCGGCACCTGCGCGTACACCTTGCCGCCCACCGCGACCACCGGCACCTGGAACGCCTGGCCGGACAGGGTCACGGTGATCGTGCCGTCGAACGCCGGCGCGTGGGTGGCCACGCCCTCGGCGTCCTCGACCCCGGTGACGCCGGCCGGCAGGTCGTCGGTGTGCAGCGTGAGGTGCACGCCGCTGGTGTCGTCGAGCGCCTGCTTGGCCGCGGCCAGCGCCTCGTCGGGCGGCTTGCCGGAGCCGGAGTCGCTGCACGCGGTCGCGGTCAGGAGCAGGACGCCGGCGGCAGCCGCCAGCCGGAGGGGAGCGGGCACGGCGTCAGCCTTCCACACGGACCCGCAGCGCCACCGGGCCGGCGACGGCCGCGATGGGCTGGCTGCCGGGCACCCCGGAGCCGTCGCGCCGGCCGGTGGCCGGCGGCAGCTCGACCGGTGCCCCGCTGGACGCCGAGGCGCGGGCGGGCGCCGTACCGGCCCAGGCGAGGATCAGCGCGTCCTCGCCCTTGAGGAACCGGTGACAGCGGACGCCGCCGGTCGCCCGGCCCTTGGCGGGGTACTCGGAGAACGGCGTCACCTTGACCGCGCCCGGCTCCGTGCCGGGCAGCGCGGTGGACGAGCCGGACGCCGTGACGACCACCGAGCCCTCCGGCGCGTCGGGGTCGATCACGCCGAACCACACGACCCGCTCGCCGGACGCGACCCGGACCCCGGCGATGCCGCCGCCCGAGCGGCCCTGGGGTCGGACGGCGTCCGCGCCGAAGTGCAGCAGCTGCGCGTCGGAGGTGATGAAGCACAGCGTCTCGCGGCCGGTGCCGAGCTCGACCGCGCCGACCACCTCGTCGCCGTCCGCGAGCCGGATCACCTCCCACTCGTCCTTGCCGAGGACCTCGGGGTTGACCCGCTTGACCGTGCCCTGGCGGGTGCCGAGGGCGATGCCGGGGCCGTCGGTCGCGAGCGTGCACAGGGCGAGCAGCCGCTCGCCGGTCTCCAGCGGCAGGATCTCGCTGACGGGGAGCCCGCCTGCCAGGTGGGGATCGTTCGCGGTGTCGGGCAGCTGGGGCAGCTCCAGGACGCCGATCTTCACCAGCCGCCCGGTGCTGGTCAGGCCGCCGACCTCGCCGCGGGCCGTGGCGCGCACCGCGGACACGATCACGTCGTGGTTGGCGCGGCCGCCGCCCTGGCCGGGCTGCTCGGCGTTCGCCGTGCGGGCCAGCAGGCCGGTCGACGAGAGGTAGACGAAGCACGGGTCGTCGGCCACCTCGAGCGGGACCGCCGCCGCGGAGACGGCGGTGCCGGCCGACTCGAGCAGCACGGTGCGGCGCGGGGTGCCGTACGTCTTGGCGACCTCCGCGAGCTCGTCGCCGACGACCTTCCAGCGCAGCTTGTCGTCGTTGATGATCGCGTCGAGGTCCTCGATGGTGCGCTGCAGCTCGTCCTGCTCCTTCTCCAGCTCGATCCGGGAGAACTTCGTGAGCCGGCGCAGCGGCATGTCGAGGATGTAGTCGGCCTGGATCTCGGTGAGGTCGAAGACCGACATCAGCCGCTCCTTCGCGGCGGCCGCGTTGTCGCTGGAGCGGATCAGCTGGATGACCTCGTCGATGTCCAGGATCGCGATCAGGAGGCCCTCGACCAGGTGCAGCCGGTCGGCGGCCTTCTTGCGGCGGAACACCGAGCGGCGCCGGACGACCTCGAAGCGGTGGTCGAGGAAGACCTGCAGCATCTCCTTGAGCGCGAGCGTCCGGGGCTGGCCCTCGACCAGGGCGACCGCGTTGATGCCGAACGAGTCCTCCATCGGCGTCAGCTTGTAGAGCTGCTCGAGCAGGGCCTCGGGGACGAAGCCGTTCTTGACCTCGATGACCAGCCGCAGCCCGTTCTCGCGGTCGGTGAGGTCCTTGATGTCGGAGATGCCCTGGAGCTTCTTGCCCTGGACGAGGGTCTTGATCCGCTCGATGACCTTCTCGGTGCCGACGCCGTACGGCAGCTCGGTCACCACGATGCCCTTGCGGCGGTTCGTGACGTTCTCGACCCGGGCGGTGGCGCGCATCCGGAAGGTCCCGCGGCCGGTCTCGTACGCGTCGCGGATGCCCTCGAGGCCGACGATCTTGCCGCCGGTGGGCAGGTCGGGGCCGGGGATGAAGCGCATCAGGTCGTCGACGCCGGCGTTCGGGTGGGTGATCAGGTGCCGCAGCGCCTGGACGACCTCGACCAGGTTGTGCGGGGCGCAGTTGGTGGCCATGCCGACCGCGATGCCGGTCGTCCCGTTGACGACCAGGTTCGGGATCGCCGCCGGCAGCACGCCCGGCTCGAGCTCGCGGCTGTCGTAGTTGGGCCGGAAGTCGACGGTGTCCTCGTCGATCGAGGCGGTCATCGCCACCGCGGGCGGCGCCATCCGGCACTCGGTGTACCGCATCGCCGCCGGAGAGTCGTCAGGACTGCCGAAGTTCCCGTGGCCGTCGATCATCGGCAGCCGCATCGACCACGGCTGGGCCATCCGGACCAGCGCGTCGTAGATCGCGCCGTCGCCGTGGGGGTGCAGCCGGCCCATGACCTCGCCGACGACGCGGGCGCTCTTGACTTGGCCGCGGTCGGGCCGCAGGCCCATGTCGTTCATCGTGTAGAGGATCCGGCGCTGCACCGGCTTCAGCCCGTCCCTCGCGTCGGGGAGGGCCCGGGAGTAGATGACGGAGTAGGCGTACTCGAGGAACGACGACTCCATCTCCTGCTTGATGTCGGTGTCGAGGATGTGCTCCTCGAAGTCGTCGGGGAGGTCCTGCTTCGTCGTACGCCGTGCCATGTCGTGATCCTCTCAACCACCGCCGACGGAAACGCCGCGGCCACGCCGTTGTCACCCCGGCAGGCTAGATTTCACCGCGTGACCGCGACCGACGCACCCCGCCACTGGGAAGCCGACGTCCTGCTGCGCGACGGCCGGACCGCGCACATCCGGCCGATCCGGCCCGACGACCGCGAGACGTTCGTCGACTTCTACAGCCGGGTCTCGGACCAGTCGAAGTACTTCCGGTTCTTCTCGCCGATGCCGCGGCTGTCCGAGCGCGACCTGGACCGGTTCATCAACGTCGACCACCACGACCGGGTCGCGTTCGTGATGACGCTCCAGGGCCGGATCATCGCGGTGGGGCGGTACGACGTGGTCCGGCCGGGGGAGGCGGAGGTCGCCTTCCTCGTGGAGGACCAGCACCAGGGGCGGGGGATCGGGCAGCTGCTCCTCGAGCACCTGGCGCAGGCGGGCCGCGAGCGGGGCGTCGAGCGGTTCATCGCGGAGGTGCTGCCCGACAACAGCCGGATGATCCAGACCTTCCGCGACGCCGGCTACCGGGTGGTCAGCGAGTACGACGAGGGCGTGCTCCAGCTGGAGTTCCCCATCGACCCCACCGACACCGCGATCGGCGTGATGATGGGCCGCGAGCACCGGGCCGAGTCCGCCTCGATCGAGAAGTTCTTCAAGCCGCGCTCGGTCGCGGTGATCGGCGCCAGCCGGCGCCAGGAGACGATCGGCCAGGCGCTCGTGCGCAACCTGGTGACCGGCGACTTCACCGGCCGCGTCTACGCCGTCAACCCCAGCGCGAGCGCGGTCAGCGGGCTCCCGACGTACAAGACCGTGGCCGACATCCCCGACGACGTCGACGTCGCGATCGTCGCCGTGCCGGCCGAGTCCGTGCAGGACGTCGTCCTCGACTGCGCCGCCAAGGGCGTGCACGGCCTGGTCGTGATCTCGTCCGGCTTCGCCGAGACCGGCGAGGAGGGCCGGGTGCGGCAGCGCAAGCTGGTCGGGCTCTCGCGTTCCTACGGCCTGCGGCTGATCGGGCCGAACGCGCTCGGCATCATCAACACCGACGCCAACGTCTCGCTGAACGCCTCGTTGTCGCCGCTGATGCCGCCCCGCGGCCGGGCCGGGTTCTTCTGCCAGTCCGGCGCGCTCGGCACCGCGATCCTGGAGAAGGTCTACAACCGCGGCCTGGGCCTCTCGACGTTCGTCAGCGCGGGCAACCGGGCCGACGTGTCCGGCAACGACCTGCTCCAGTACTGGGAGGAGGACGACTCCACCGAGGTCGTGCTGCTCTACCTGGAGTCGATCGGCAACCCGCGCAAGTTCTCCCGCATCGCCCGGCGGGTGTCGCTGCGCAAGCCGATCATCGCCGTCCGCTCGGGCCGCACCACGCAGGGCGTGCCGATGGGCCACGCGGTCCGCAAGATCGCCGCGCCGCCCGCGGCCGTCGACGCGATGTTCCGGCAGGCCGGGGTGATCCAGGTGGACACGCTGGAGGAGATGTTCGACGTCGCGCAGCTGCTCGCGCACCAGCCGCTGCCGCGGGGCCGGCGGGTCGCGATCGTCGGCAACTCCGACGCGCTCGGCCTGCTGGCCGCGGACGCCGCCGCCGCGATCGGGCTGGTCGTGAACAAGTCCACCGCGCTGGGCGCCGAGGCCAGCGCCGAGGACTTCGAGGACGCACTGGACGCCGCGATCGACGACCCCGAGGTCGACTCGGTCGTCGCGGTCTACGTGCCGCCGATCAACGTGTCCGGCGAGGACGTCGCGAACGTGCTGGCCGCCGTCGGCGAGCAGTCCGACAAGCCGCTGGTGTCGTCGTTCCTGGGGTCCGAGGGCGTGCCCGAGCTGCTCCGCGTGCCGGACGTCGCCGGGTCGACCGCGGGCCGCGGCTCGGTGCCGTCGTACCCCGGCGTGGAGGCGGCGGTGCGGGCGCTGGCCCGGGTCGTCGACTACGCGGTGTGGCTGCGGACGCCGGACGGCGCCCCGGCCGACGCGGCCGAGGTGGACGCGCTCGCCGCGAAGCGGCTGGTCAACGAGCTGCTGTCGAAGCACCCCGAGGGCGTCGAGCTGGACGCGGACGCGCTGACCGAGCTGCTCGCGGCGTACGGCATCGAGCTGTGGCAGACCCGGCCGGTCGCCACCCGCGAGGAGGCGGAGGCCGCCGGCGCGGCGCTCGGCTGGGACGTCGTGCTCAAGGCGACCGCCGAGCACCTGCGCGAGCGGCCGGACCTCGCCCACGTGTGGCGCAACATCGACAACGTCGAGGAGATGCGCGACGCCTGGGACTCGCTGACCGCCCTGATCACCCAGCCCGAGCGGGCCGGCTTCGTCGTGCAGAAGAACGCCCGCCCCGGCGTCCCGGTGGCGATCCGGAGCATCGAGGACCCCCTGTTCGGCCCGGTCGTGTCGTTCGGCATCGCGGGTCCGCTGACCGAGCTCCTCGCGGACAAGGCGTACCGGATCCCGCCGCTGGGGGAGCGGGACGCCGCGGCGATGGTGCGCGAGATCAAGTCCGCGCCGATGCTGTTCGGCTACCGCGGCAGCGAGGTCGTGGACGTCGCCGAGGTGGAGCGGCTGATCCAGCGGGTCGCCCAGCTGCAGAACGACCTCCCGCAGATCAGCTCGCTGGAGCTGTCGCTGGTGCTGGCGGGGGCGGAGGGCGCCACGGTGCTCACCGCCGCGGCCCGCGTGGACCCCGTCAGCGACCCGCGATCGGACTGGTTCGTGCGCCGGTTGCCGACCCCCGTGGGCGATACGCTCCCCAGCTGAGGCAGCCCCTAGGATTCCGGCATGGTCATCAGCGACGCCCACAAGCTGCTCTTCGTGCACGTGCAGAAGACGGGTGGATCGACCATCGACAACCGCCTCGACGAGGTGCTCGAGGACGCGCGACACGTCCCCGGCATCGACCGGCACGCAACGCTCGGCCAGATCCTGCAGGCCGAGCCCGACCTCGCGGCGTACTGGACCGTCGGCTTCGTGCGGAACCCGTGGGCCCGGATGCTGTCCTGGTTCCGGATGGTGGAGCGGTTCAAGGAGCGCGCGGAGAAGGGCCGCCGGGGAGCGGACGCCTTCATGAAGAAGAACCAGTTCATCAAGGGCGTCGCGGAGTCCTGCCCCGACTTCGAGACCTTCGTGATGAAGGGTCCCGACCAGTGGACCCGGCTGCGCACCCCCCAGGTGCGGTACCTCACCAGCAAGACCCGCCGGGCCGACTTCATCGGCCGCCAGGAGACCCTCGAGGCCGACCTGCGCGCGATCTTCGCGCGCCTCGAGCTGCCCTGGGAGCCGCTGCAGAGCGTCAACGTCGACAAGCGCCGCCCGGACTACCACGAGATGTACACCGACCCGATGCGGCGGCGGATCGAGGAGCTGTTCGCCAAGGACATCGCGGCGTTCGACTACTCGTTCTGAGCCGCCCCTCCCTGCGTGACAGACTGACCGCCATGCGGAGCAGCAGGACCCCGGAGCTCAGGGACGCCATCGACCGGACCGGGTACTACCCGGACGTGGTCGCGGCCGGCGTCGACGCCGCGGTGGCCGGGGAAGAGGTCGTCTCGTTCTTCGTCCACCACGAGCCCACGTTCGACCGCGACGAGGTGCGCCGGCACCTGTCCGTCGTGGTGCTGACCCCCAGCCGGCTGATCCTGGCGCACACCGACGAGCACGAGGGCGACGACCTGCTGCCCGAGCCGTACACGTCCACCTCGACCGAGGCGATCCGGCTGTCGTCGGTGAAGTCCGTGGTCGTGACCCGCATGATCGCCAACCCCGCATCCGGCCCGAGCCGCCCCGCGGAGGCCGTGATGACGATCGGCTGGGGCGGCGTGAGCCGCGTGGACCTCGAGCCCGCGGGCTGCTCGGACCCGGACTGCGACGCCGACCACGGCTACACGGGCGTGCTGGCCTCCGACGACTTCTCGCTGCGGGTCTCGGCCGCGGCCGACGGCGTCGAGGCGGTCGACCGGCTGCTCGCGTTCGCCGAGTCGCTGTCCGCGCGGACCCAGTGATCCCCCGGTGACCGCGTTCGTCGAGCCGGCGTACGGACGGCGCTCGCTCGGGGACGTGGTCCCCGCGGTGGGTGCCGCCCTCGGCTTCCTGGAGCCCGGCGGGCTGGTGCTGCCCGAGGGATCGTCGTACGTCGTGTTCCTGGTCGACGGCCTTGGGGCTCGGCTCCTGGAGCGGTACGCCCACGCCGCGCCGTTCCTGGCCGCGCAGCTCTCGGCGTCGGAGCCGGCCACCGCTGGGGTGCCGTCGACGACCGCGACCAGCCTGACCTCGTTCGGCACCGGGCTGACGCCGGGGGCGCACGGGCTGGTCGGCTTCACGTCGCGGGTGCCGGGCACCGACAAGCTGCTCAACGCGCTGATGTGGGACAAGGAGGTCGACCCGGTCGAGTGGCAGCCGCACCCGACGGCGTTCACGCGGCTGCGCGAGCTGGGCGCGACGGTGACCGTGGTCAACAAGCGGGAGTTCGCGCGGTCCGGCCTCACCGTCGCGGCGCACCGCGGTGCCGAGTACGTCGGCGCCGACAAGGTCGGCGAGCGGATCGCGGCCGCGGTCGCGGTCTCCGCGGAGCGCGGGTCGCTGACCTACCTCTACGACGGCGACCTGGACTGGACGGGACACCGGTACGGCGTGGCCTCGCGGCAGTGGCTCCAGCAGCTCGCAATGGTCGACGCCGAGGCCGAGCAGCTGCGCGAGGCGCTCCCGTCGTCGGTCCGGCTGGTGATCGTGGCCGACCACGGCATGGTGGACTCGTCGGCGGGGAGCCGGGTCGACGTCGACGAGCACCCCGACCTGCGCGCCGGCGTGGCCCTGCTCGGCGGCGAGGCGCGGTTCCGCCACCTGTACTGCCACCGCGGCGCGGTCCCCGACGTCGTGGCCGCCTGGACCACGGTGCTCGGCGACCGGGCGGACGTGCTCACCCGGGACCAGGCGGTGGGGCGCGGCTGGTTCGGGCCGGTGGAGCCCGGGGTGCTGCCGCGGCTCGGCGACGTGGTCGTCGCGTGCCACGGGGACACCGCGATCCTGTCGACCACCGACTTCCCCTACGAGGCCACGCTGGTGGGCCTGCACGGGTCGCTCACCCCGGACGAGATGCTGATCCCGCTGCTCGTCGTCTAGATGTGATGCCCACCCAGGTTGTCCAACCGGGTGATGGGTGGCAGGCCACCGAGGGCTGAGTG
>NZ_BAAAJE010000016.1:143847-172908 GCF_039526625.1 Nocardioides aquiterrae | reverse complement strand
AGCTGGTCGAGCTGGCCCCCGGCGTCACCGAGGCCGAGGTCCGCGAGAAGACCGAGCCCGACCTGGTGACCGCGTTCTGACGCCAGGGCAGTCGCCGCGGTCGGGGACCTCGCCCACGGCAACCTGTGACGTCGGGGGCGGCCCACTGCTCGTTCGGCGATCGCACGGAAAACTCGGGACCTTTGCACCTAGCCGTCCGGCGCCGGACGAGCGCCACTGGACTCATGCGCAAGCTGGTCGCGCCGATTCTCATCGGGCTCGGCGCCTTTCTCATCGCCGCGGCGGTGGTCGCCCAGGTCTGGGCCCCCGGGCAGATCGAGCGGACCCCGCTGGACACCGACAACACGACCCGCCTGGCGGGTGATGCCCAGGTGGCCACCGGCCCCGACCTCGAGCTCCAGCCGACCGCGGTGCTCGCGTGGAGCGGCAACCAGGTCGACAGCAAGGCCTCGACCGACCACGTCGCGGTGTGGTTCACCTCGTTGTGCGTCGTGCGGGACGAGGGCGGCATCGACGGCTGCGTCCGGGCCAAGGACCCCCAGGGCCGGCTCATCAGCGCCGAGACCGACGTGTTCGCGACCGACCGGCACACCGCCCTCACCGTCCCCAACGACGGCTACGTGCCTCCGAAGACACCGCAGCAGGAGGGCCTGCAGAACAAGTGGCCCTTCGGTGCCGAGAAGACGACCTACCCGGTCTGGGACGGCGTCATCGGCGCCGCGGTCGACGCGAGGTACACCGGCACCGACGAGGTCGACGGGCTGCGGACCTACGTCTACCGGGCCGACGCGAGCGCCGAACGGGTCAAGGTGGTCGGTGACGTCAAGGGCAGCTACCTGCAGACGACCGAGTACTACGTCGAGCCCCGGACCGGTGCGATCATCAACCAGGTCGTGCACCAGGAGCGCGTCGCCCGCGGTGTCGGCAAGATCCTCGACCTCGACCTCGCCTTCACCGACGACCAGATCCGGACCAACGTCGACGACGCGCACGCGAACATCGGCCAGCTGCGGCTGATCGAGGACATCGTCCCCCTGGTCGGCTACCTCGCCGGCGGTCTCGCGGTGGTCGCGGGCCTGGCCCTGCTGCTGCTCGGCCGCCGCGGCCGCCGGGTCGGACAGGAGGGACCGGAGCAGGTCGCCGCAGCGGCTACTCCGTCAGCACCTCGCAGCTCGTGACGTCCTCCGCGTGGAGGCAGGTGTCGCGGCCCTCGTTGCCGACGACCCGGTCGGTGCCGTCCCCGGCGTCGATCCGGTCCCGCTCGCCCGAGCCCGTGACGACGTCGTCGCCGCCGAAGGTCTCGGCGCGGAACGGCCAGTAGTAGCCGCCCGTCACGACGTCGGCGTCCTCGGTCCCGAGGTAGACCCACCGCAGCCGGCTGGCGAGCTCGAGGTCGCCGACCGAGAGCAGCGTCCCGACCTGCTCGCCCTCCCGCTCGACGACGCCGTCGGCCTCGCGGACCGTGATCGTGGGGCCGGGGTCGTCCTCGGGACGGATCGTGCGCGCGGGCCGGCCCAGGTAGCCGCGGTCGTCCCCCTCGCCGCCGTCGAGCACGAAGCCGCGCCCCTGCGTGACCGCGCCTTCGACGACGTCGTCGCCGGCGTCGCCGTAGACCTCGCTGGGCTTCGACGACCAGGTGGTGACCTGGTCGTCGCCGCTGCCGCCGTGCAGCACGTCCCTGCCGAACCGGGCGAGGATCGTGTCCCTCCCCGGCCCCCCGTCGACCGTGTCGCGGTCGTTGCGGTGCGGCGCGTCGTACCCCTCCGGCAGGAGGAGGTCCGCGCCACCGCGGCCGAGGAGCGTGTCGTCCCCTCCGCCACCGACGAGGTGGTCGGGGCCGGCCCCGCCGGCCAGGTGGTCGCCGAACGCCGAGCCGACGACCTCGAGGCCGGCCATCGGGACGATCCGGTCCCGGCCTGCACCTCGGGCGGTGCCTCGGTCGAGGTCGACCCGGATGGGCCCGCCCGCCGTCGCGTACGTCACGCTGCCGTGGCCCCCGTCCTGGTCGACCCGGCGACCGTCGGAGCCGACGTCGAGCACGTCGTTGCCGGGACCGCCCGTGAGCTCGTCGGGGATCCGGTAGCTGCCGCCGCGGTCGGTCCCGATGCCGTCTCGCTCGCCGAACAGCCGGTCGTCGCCCGGACCTCCGGCGAGCCGGTCCGCGCCGTCGCCGCCGCAGACGAGGTCGTCGCCGCCGCCGGCGGCCACGACGTCGTCACCGCCCCGGGCCACGATCACGTCCGGGCCGGCGGTGCCGGTGAGCCGGTCGTCACCGGCCGTGCCGACGATCGTGGCGCGCTCGCCGTGGCAGGACGGCGGCGCCGCCTGGGCCGGCGCGGGTGGAGCCAGGGTGGCGGCGAGGAGCGCCGAGACGGGGAGGGCGAGACGCAGCTTCATGCCCCCGGTACGCCCGAGCCGGGGTCCTGGTTGCATCACGAATCGCCGGACGGGTGCGCAGCCTCACACCGCCGCCGGGTTGGGCGGCGCTCGGGCGTCTGCCTACCGTCGTGGGGTCCCGCGTTCCTGCGGGACGGTCCCCGTGCGCGCCCAGTCCTGCCCGGCCGGAGGCCGGACATCGACGGAAGACGCTCGGGCAGGAGCGGGGGAACCACACGTTCCACGGGCCGCACCGCGGCCCTCGGGGTGAAGCAACGGCCGGACACCACGGCCGTGGCCGGGCTACTCCAGCCCGAACCCGACAGCTCACCTCGCCGGCGCTCGCTGGAGATCTCTCATGCGCATGCGCACCCTCGTGTCGGCCGCCGCGCTCGCGGCGTCCACGCTCGTTCCGGTCCTGGCGCTCGACGCGCCGGCCGACGCCGTCAGCGGGAAGACCTGGAACCGGCTCGCCCAGTGCGAGTCGGGCGGTCGCTGGCACATCAACACCCACAACGGCTACTACGGCGGCCTCCAGATCAGCCTCGGCACCTGGCGCGGGTACGGCGGCAGGAAGCTCGCCTCGCTCCCCAGCCGGGCGAGCCGGGCCGAGCAGATCCGGATCGCCGAGCGGATCAAGAAGCACCAGGGCTGGGGCGCCTGGCCGGCCTGCTCGGCGCGCATCGGCGTCCGCTGAGGGACCAGGACGGTCAGCCCAGCGCGGCGATCTTCCGCTCGAGGAGCCCGCGCTCGCGCGCGTTGCCGCACAGGCGTACGGCGAGCGCGAGCTCGGCGCGCGCCTCGTCGGTGCGGCCGAGCCGGCCGAGCAGCTCGCCGCGCACGCTGGGCAGCAGGTGCGAGCCCGCCAGCGACCCGCCGGCGACGAGCTCGTCGACGACGGCCAGCGCCGCCGCGGGCCCCCGGGCCATCGACAGCGCGACCGCGCCGTTGAGCTCGACGACCGGGGACGGGGCGATCCGGCCGAGCGCCTCGTAGAGCAGCACGATCCGCTGCCAGTCGGTCTCGGCGACCGAGGGGGCGACCGCATGGCACTCGGCGATCGCGGCCTGGACGCCGTACGGCCCCAGGCCGCGGCCGACCCGGCCGGCCTGCGCCAGCGCGGCCCGGCCGCGGCGGATCGCCTCCCGGTCCCAGCGGCGGCGGTCCTGCTGCTCGAGCAGCACCGGGTCGCCGTCCGCGTCGAGCCGGGCGGGGAAGCGCGCGGCGGTCAGCTCGAGCAGGGCCAGCAGCCCGTGCACCTCGGGCTCGTCGGGCAGCAGCGTGACCAGGACGCGGGTCAGCCGGATCGCCTCGCGGGCCAGGTCGGGCCGGATCAGCTCCTCCCCGGAGGTGGCCGACGAGCCCTCGGTGAAGATCAGGTAGAGCACGCTCAGCAGCGGGCCGAGCCGGGCCCGGCACTCCTCGTCCGGTGGCACCTCGAACGGGACCCGGGCGGCCGACAGGGTCTTCTTCGCGCGGGTGATCCGGGCCTGCACGGTCGCGGTCGGGACCAGGAACCCGCGCGCGATCTCGTCGCTGGTCAGGCCGCCCAGCACCCGCA
The DNA here is from genome assembly GCF_039526625.1 of Nocardioides aquiterrae. Taxonomy (NCBI): domain Bacteria; kingdom Bacillati; phylum Actinomycetota; class Actinomycetes; order Propionibacteriales; family Nocardioidaceae; genus Nocardioides; species Nocardioides aquiterrae. The sequence goes on along the minus strand of NZ_BAAAJE010000016.1, from coordinate 168,971 downwards.
GGGTCAGCGCGACCTGCGCCTCCCGGGACAGCATCGGGTGGCAGGCGATGAACATCAGCGCGAGCAGGTCGTCGCCCGGTGCCTCCTCCCGCGGCGGCTCGTGCGCCAGCGCGGCGTACCGCTCGTCCAGCGCCGACCGGCGCCGGAACGCGTCGATCGCGCGCCGGCGGCCGGTCGTCAGCAGCCAGCCCGCGGGGTTGGCGGGTACGCCGTCGCGCGGCCAGCTGACCAGCGCCTGCGCCAGGGCCTCCTGGGCCACGTCCTCGGCGAGGCTGAAGTCGCCGGTGGAACGGGCCAGCGCCCCGACGATGCGGGCGGACTCGATCCGCCACACCGCCTCGACCGCCTCGCGCCCGGTCCCGGTCACAGCTGGCCGGTGCGCTCCCGCCAGGCCCGCTCCCGCTGGATCCACGAGTTGTCCTGCGGGAACTCGTCGATGGTCGGGATCCGGCGGATCTCCGCCTTCATGCCCGGCCCCGCCAGCGGCGCGCGCTTCGCCCACTCGACGGCCTCCTCCTTCGAGGCCACGTCGAGGACCCAGAAGCCGCCGAAGAGCTCCTTGGTCTCGCCGTACGGCCCGTCCGTCACGACCGGCGGCGTCGAGGAGTAGTCGACGACGACGCCCTCCGCCGGGTCGTCCAGCCCGTCCATCGCGACGAGCACCCCGGCGTTGATCAGCTCCTCGTTGAAGCGGCCCATCGTCGCGATGACCTCCTCGAAGTCGAGGTCCTGCATCGCCGCCGCCGACTCGTCGGTCGAACGCATGATCAGCATGTACTTCACGGTGTTCTCCTGCGAAGCTCCGGGTCCTCCTCTCGGGACCCTCTCACGGGTGGGTCGAACGGGGAGGGCCCCGGATCGACATCGCCGGCGGTCACCGATCCCGGCAGTGCCCGCCCGCGGGTGACTTACGTCCCTACCCCGGCGGGTGAGCGGAACGAAAGACTTGGGTACGGTGCGAGGCACCGGGCGAGCGGACCGAAAGGTGTGCAGTTCATGGTCGACGTGGAGAAGGCTCTCGACGAAGCAGGTCTGAAGAACGCCAGTGTGCGCGAGTACGTCGCACACTGGGCGGAGATCACCGGAGCGGACCGGGTGGAGGTCGTCGGCGCCGCCGACGACGCCCGGCTGCTGGCGGAGGCGCTCGACGCCGGGGAGCTGCAGCCGGCCGGCGACGGGCTCTACTACTCCCGCAGCTTCCACAAGGACACCGCGCGCTCCGAGGAGCGCACGATCGTCGCGACGAGCAACCCCGCGGACAAGGGCGTCTACAACAACTGGCGGCCCTCGTCCGAGATGAAGCCGCTGCTCGTGGACCTGATGCGCGGGGCGTCGACGGGCAAGACGATGTACGTCGTCCCGTACCTGATGGCGCCGCCGGGCTCGCCGCTCGAGCGGTACGCCGCGGGCGTCGAGCTGACCGACTCGCGCACCGTCGTCCTCCACATGATCCGGATGGCCCGGGTCGGCGCCCAGTACCTCGACGACCTCGAGGACCCGGACAGCTTCGTGCGGGCCGTCCACGTGACCGGCGACCTGGAGAACCTCGGCCAGGGCACGCCGCACGACCAGCGCTACTTCGTGACGGTCGCCGACGAGCGCACGATCCTGCACTTCGGCTCGTCGTACGGCGGCAACGCGCTGCTCGGCAAGATCGCGCACGGCCTGCGGCAGGCCTGCTACGACGGGTGGGCGTCGAAGGCGTTCCTCGCGGAGCAGTTCATGCTGCTCGGGATCGTCGACAAGGAGACCGGCAAGCGGTACCACGTCTGCGGCGGCTTCCCGAGCGCCTCGGGCAAGACGAACCTCGCGATGACGCTGGCGCCCGACGCGCTCGGCGACCGCTACACGGTGGAGTTCTACGGCGACGACATCGCCTGGCTGTGGGTGAACCCCGATGACGGCCGGGTCTACGGCATGAACCCCGAGAACGGGGTCTTCGGCGTCGCCAAGGACACCAACGAGAAGACCAACCCGACCGCGCTGGACGCGATCCGGCCCGGCAGCGGCGCGATCTTCACCAACGTGGCCTACAACGAGGACACCCACGAGGTCTGGTGGGAGGGCAAGACCAAGCACCCGCCGGCCGACGTCGCCGGCTGGCGCGACTGGAAGGGCCACCTGATCTCCGAGCGGGACCCGGACGACCAGTCGCCGTGGGCCCACCCGAACAGCCGGTTCACGACCACGCTCGCCAACGTCCCGAATGTCGCGACGAACTTCGAGGACCCGGCCGGCGTGCCGATCGACGCGATCATCTTCGGCGGCCGCACCAGCGACCGTGAGCCGCTGGTCCGGGCGATCCACGACATCGCCGAGGGCGTGTACGACGGGCTGACGCTCGGCGCGGAGGCGACGTTCGCCGCCGAGGGCGTCGACGGGCAGCTGCGCTACGACCCGATGTCGATGCGTCCGTTCATGGCCTACTCCGAGGGCGACTACGCCGCGCACTGGCTGGACATCATCGGCCGGGCGACCGACCCGCCGATCTTCGCGCACGTCAACTGGTTCCAGCGGGACCCCGAGGACGGCCACTTCCGGTGGCCGGGCTACCGGGAGAACCTCCGGGCGCTGCTGTGGCTGGTGGAGCTCAAGGACGGGCTGGTCTCCGGCCGGCAGACCCCGGTGGGCGTCCTCCCGCTCGAGGAGGAGCTCCGGCTCGACGGCCTGGAGATCGACGACGAGGACCTCGACGTGATCCTCGCCCTCGACCTGGAGCGCTGGTGCCAGGAGATGGGCTTCCGCGAGGCGCACCTGCGGGAGTTCCAGAACCTCCCCGAGGAGATCTGGGAGGCGCACCGGCGGGTGGCCGCGGGCCTGGAGGCCGACCGCCTCGAGTACGAGCGCCAGGAGGAGGAGCGCCTGGAGGCGGGGCCACGCTGATCTGGGCGTCGGTTTCCCCACCCGGGCGGGTGGGACCCCCGTAGCATCGGCGGTGTGCAGGTCCCGGCCCCGATCGAGTACGAGCGGGCGAGCAGCGTCGAGCATGCGATCGGGCTGCTCTCGCGACTCGGCGACGAGGCGCGGCTGATCGCCGGCGGGCACAGCCTGCTGCCGATGATGAAGCTGCGCCTGGCCAACCCCGAGTACCTCGTCGACATCAACGACCTGCACGACGAGCTCGGCTACGTCGACATCGCTCCGACCGAGGTGCGCATCGGTGCGATGACGCGGCACCGCGAGCTGCTCGAGTCGGACGAGCTGGCGAGCGTCTGCCCGATCTTCCGCGACGCCGAGCGCGTGATCGCGGACCCGCCGGTGCGCAACCGGGGGACGCTCGGCGGCGCGCTGTGCCAGGCCGACCCGTCCGAGGACCTGTCCTCGGTGTGCACGACGCTGGACGCGAGCTGCGTGATCCGGGGCCCGGACGGCGAGCGCCTGGTGTCCATGGACGACTTCCACCTCGGGCCGTACCAGACCGTCGTCCGGCACGACGAGATCCTGACCGAGGTGCGCATCCCGGTCCGTCCCCACGGCAGCAGCGCCTACGCGAAGGTCGACCGCCGCGCCGGCGACTGGGCGGTCACCGCCGCCGGCGCCGCGCTCTGGCTCGACGACAACGGCACGATCGCGGACGTGCGGGTCGGCCTGGCCGCGGTCGGCCCGAACACCACCGGCATCCCCGCCATCTCGGAGGCGCTGCGGGGGTGGGCGCCCGGACCGGACGCCTGGGCCGAGGCGGCGGCGATCGCCGCGGCCAGCTGCCGTCCCGTGACCGACAGCCGGGGAACCGCGGACTACAAGCGCCACCTGGCCGGCGAGCTCACCCGGCGTACCCTGCGCACGGCCTGGGAGCGGGTGGTGGCGTGGAGGTGACGCTGACCGTCAACGGCGAGCCGGTCACCCGCGACGTCGAGGCGCGGCTGCTGCTCGTGCACTTCCTACGCGACGAGCTCGGCCTCACCGGCACCCACTGGGGCTGCGACACCAGCAACTGCGGCAGCTGCGTCGTCCTGTACGACGGCGAGCCGGTCAAGTCGTGCACCGTGCTCACCGCGATGGCCGGCGGCCACGACGTCGACACCGTCGAGTCGCTCGAGCAGGACGGCGTGCTGGACCCGGTGCAGCAGGGCTTCATGGAGTGTCACGGGCTGCAGTGCGGGTTCTGCACCTCGGGGATGCTGATGTCCGCCCGCGCCCTCCTCGACCGCGACCCGGACCCGAGCGACGACGACATCCGCGAGGCGATCTCCGGCCAGATCTGCCGGTGCACCGGCTACGCCTCGATCGTGCGGTCGGTGCGCTGGGCCGCCGACCACCCGGAGGGGAGGATCGAGGCGTGATCACCGTCGACCGGGGCCCGGTCGGGCACGGCCGGATGCTCCGCAAGGAGGATCGGCGGTTCGTGCGCGGGCGCGGCCGGTACCTCGACGACATCACGCTGCCCGGCATGCTGCACCTCGCCGTGCTCCGGTCGCCGGTCGCGCACGCCCGCATCTTGTCCGTCGACACCCTCGCGGCGGAGGCGCACCCGAAGGTCCGGGCGGTCGTCACCGGCGCGATGCTCGCCGAGCGCGGCCTCGCCTGGATGCCCACGCTGTCCGGCGACGTGCAGGCGGTGCTGGCCACCGACAAGGTCCGGTTCCAGGGCCAGGAGGTGGCGTTCGTCGTCGCCGAGGACCGCTATGCCGCCCGGGACGCCCTCGAGCTGATCGACGTCGAGTACGACGTGCTCGAGCCGGTCGTCGACGTGCGCCGGGCCCTCGACCCGGACGCGCCGCTGATCCGCGACGACGTCGCCGGCAAGGCCGACAACCACTGCTTCGACTGGGAGACCGGCGACGCGGCGCAGACCGCCGCGGTCTTCGACCGGGCCGAGGTGGTGGTCCGGCAGGAGCTGGTGTTCCCGCGGGTGCACCCGGCTCCGCTGGAGACCTGCGGGGCGGTCGCCGACTACGACCGGGTCGAGGAGAAGCTCACGCTCTGGGCGACCACCCAGGCGCCGCACGCCCACCGCACCCTGTACTCGATGTTCGCCGGCATCCCCGAGCACCGGATCCGGGTGATCTCGCCGGACATCGGCGGCGGCTTCGGCAACAAGGTGCCGATCTACCCCGGCTACGTCTGCGCGATCGTCGGCTCGATGGTCACCGGCCGGCCGGTGAAGTGGACCGAGGACCGCACCGAGAACCTGATCGCGTCCGGGTTCGCCCGCGACTACGTGATGCAGGGCGAGATCGCCGCGACCCGCGACGGGCGCATCCTCGCGCTGCGCAGCCACGTGCTCGCCGACCACGGTGCGTTCAACGGCACCGCCGCCCCGCGGAAGTTCCCCGGCGGCTTCTTCGGCGTCTTCACCGGCAGCTACGACATCGAGGCGGCGTACTGCTCGATGACCGCGGTGCACACCAACAAGGCGCCCGGTGGGGTCGCCTACGCGTGCTCGTTCCGCATCGCCGAGGCGGTCTACCTCACCGAGCGGATGGTCGACCTGCTCGCCGACGAGCTCGGCCTCGACCCGGTCGAGCTGCGGCTGCGGAACTTCATCCGCAGCGACCAGTTCCCGTACACGTCGCGCACCGGCTGGGTCTACGACTCCGGCGACTACGCCGCCACGATGCAGGAGGCGCTGCGGATCGCCGGGTACGACGAGCTCCGGGCCGAGCAGGCCGCGCAGCGCGCCGCCGGGGACGGTCAGAGCCTGATGGGGATCGGCGTCTCCTTCTTCACCGAGGCCGTCGGCGCCGGGCCGCGCAAGGACATGGACATGCTCGGCCTCGGCATGGCGGACGGGTGCGAGCTGCGGGTGCACCCGACCGGGTCGGCGGTGCTGCGGATCTCGGTGCAGACCCAGGGCCAGGGGCACGAGACGACGTTCGCCCAGCTGGTGGCCGAGGAGCTCGGCATCCACCCCGAGAACGTCGACGTCGTGCACGGCGACACCGACAACACGCCGTACGGCCTGGGGACCTACGGCTCGCGGTCGACGCCGGTGTCCGGTGCGGCGGCGGTGATCGCGGCCCGGCGGGTCCGCGACAAGGCGCGGCTGATCGCGGCCGGGATGCTCGAGGTGGCGCCGGAGGACCTCGAGTGGACCAAGGGCCGGTTCGACGTGCGCGGCGTCCCGGGGTCGGGCGTGACGATCGAGCAGATCGCGATGCGGGCGCACGGGGCCGGCGACCTGCCCGAGGGCGTCGAGGGCGGGCTGGACGCGCAGGTCTCGTACAACCCCGACAACCTCACCTACCCCTACGGCGCCTACATCTGCGTGGTCGACATCGACCCCGGCACCGCGGTCGTGAAGGTGCGGCGGTTCGTGGCCGTCGACGACTGCGGGACCCGCATCAACGAGATGATCGTCGAGGGCCAGATCCACGGCGGCCTCACCGACGGCGTCGGCATGGCGCTGATGGAGTTCATCGGCTACGACGAGGACGGCAACTGCCTCGGCGGCTCGCTGATGGACTACCTGATCCCGACCGCGAAGGAGGTGCCCGACTGGGAGACCGGCATGACCGTCACCCCGTCGCCGCACCACCCGATCGGCGCCAAGGGCGTCGGCGAGTCCGCCACCGTCGGCTCGCCGCCCGCGGTCGTCAACGCGGTGATCGACGCGCTGGCGCCGTACGGCGTCCGGCACGCCGACATGCCGCTCACGCCGTCACGAGTCTGGGAGGCGATGCAGGGCCGTGCCACCCCTCCCCACTGATCCCACCGATCTCACCGACGTCACCGGGCTGGTGCTCGCCGCGGGCGGGTCCTCCCGGCTCGGCCGGCCCAAGCAGCTGCTGCCGCTCGGCGGTGCGACGCTGCTCGACGCCACGCTCTCCGTCGTGCGCCGGTGCGGGTTCGGCCAGGTCGTCGTGGCCCTCGGAGGGGCAGCCGACGAGGTCGCCGCGACCGTCGACCTCTCGGGCGTCGACGTGGTGCGCAACCCCGGCTTCGGTGCCGGGTGCTCGTCGTCGATCGTCGCGGCGCTGCCGTCGGTCGCCCCGTCGTCCCGGGGCGTCGTGCTCCTGCTCGGCGACCAGCCGGAGGTGACGGTCGCGGCGGTGCGGGCCGTGGCCGCGGCGGGGGGCGACCTCGCGGTGTGCCGGTACGCCGACGGCCTCGGCCACCCGTTCTGGCTCGGCCGCGGGCTGTTCGGTGAGCTCGCGAACCTCCACGGCGACAAGGCCGTGTGGAAGCTCGTGGACGCCGCCGGCGACTCGCTCGCGACCGTGCCGGTCGACGGCGAGGTCCCGGCCGACGTCGACACCGAGGCCGACTACGCGGCCCTCCTGGCGAGGTGGGACCGGTGACCCCGACCCAGCTCCGGGCGTTCGCGACCGTCGTCCGCCTCGGCTCGGTGAAGGCCGCGGCCGCCGAGCTCGAGGTGTCCGAGGCGGCGGTGTCGCTGCACGTCGGCCAGCTGCGCAAGGAGCTCGGCGACCAGCTCTTCAACCGCACCGCGTCCGGCCTCGCGTTCACCCCCGGCGGGCTGCGGCTGGCCAGCCGCGCGGTGGAGATGCTCGGACTCCAGGACCGCACCGTCCTCGAGGTGCGCGAGGCCGGGGTGGGCCGCCGGATGCTGCGGCTCGCGACCACCTCGCTGTTCGCCGAGTACGCCGCGCCGGGCCTGATCGGCCTTTTCGCCGACCGCGCCCACGACCTCGACGTCGAGCTCAGCGTCCACCGCGCCCGGGACTTCGAGCAGCTGCTGCTGACCCGCACGGTCGACGCGGTCGTCGGCCCGCGCCCGGCCACCGGCGCCCCGGTGCTGACCAGCAAGCTCTTCCTCAACTACCAGGTGCTGGCGGTCGTCAGCCCCGAGCACCCGATCACCCGGGGCCAGCCCGGCGTCGCGATGCTCCGCGAGCAGACCTGGCTGCTCGGGCCGTCGGCCGCGGACGACGCCGGGGTGATCCCGGGACTGCTGCAGCGGATCGGCGTACCCGAGGAGCGGCAGCAGATCTTCCAGTCCCATGCCGCCGCGCTCGAGGAGGCCAAGCGGGGCGGCGGCATCACCCTCGCGGTGGCGTTCGCCGTCGCCCAGGACCTCGCCGCCGGCGCGGTCGTCCGGGTGCCCGGCCGGCCGGTCCACGGCCAGGGCTCCTGGAACATCTCGATCCTCGGCGGCCAGCAGGCCACCCCCGCCGCCGAGGAGATGGCCCGCTTCGTCACCACGCCGCGCGCCACCCAGGCGATGCTCCGCGGCCGCGGCGTCACCCATGGCCGCTTCCGCCCCGCCGTGCACGTCACCCTCTGGAGCTGACCACCCCCGGGCCCGGTCCCGCGGGACGTCATACGGACAGTGTGTCCCCTTCCACCGTCCGTATGACGTCCCGCGGGGCGTTCTCCACAGGGGGCGCGGAGGGCCGAGCGCGGTCGGCGTGGAACGCCCAGAGTGGAGCGCATGGCACGAGGACCTTCGTACGACGACGGCCGCTTCGCCGCGGCCCGGGAGCTGGGCGCGAGGCAGGGCGGGGTGCTCTCCCGCCCTCAGCTCTACGCGCTCGGGATCACCCGGTGGGAGATCCGCGGACAGGTGCGGATCGGGCGCTGGCAGCTGGTCGGTGACCAGTCCGTGCAGCTGCACAACTCCGAGCTGTCGCCCCGGGGCGAGATGTGGGCGGCGGTCTTCCAGGGTGGGCCACGGGCCTGCCTGGACGGTGGCTCGTCCCTGATCGCCGCGGGTCTCGAGCGCTACGAGCTGCACCCCGTCCGAGTCTCGGTGCCCCGCGGCGCGCGGGTCCGGCGGAGTCGCCGCTTCAACATCAGGCAGACCCGGCGCTGGGAGGTCACCGACATCGTCCGGACGGACATCCCGCGAACCCGCGCCGAGACCGCGGCGATCCGGGCGGCGCTCTGGGCGCGCACGGACCGGGAGGCCGCCTACGTCCTGACGATCACCGTGCAGCAGGGGCTCGTCCCGCCGACAGCGCTCGGTGAGGAGCTGTTGCGCATCAGGCGGGACCGGCGCCGGCTGCTGCTCCACGAGATCGTCAACGAGCTGCTCGACGGAGCGCGGTCGCTGGGCGAGATCGACGTCGTCCGCGAGCTGCGCCGGCGCGGGCTGCCGCCGCCGGCCCGCCAGGTCCTGCGCAGGGACGGCCGCAACCGGTACTACCTGGACCTCTACTGGCCCGACTACGGCCTCGTGCTCGAGATCGACGGGATCCACCACGCCTGGGCGGAGAACGTGGTCGGCGACGCGCTCCGCCAGAACGCGGTGATGCTCCAGGGCGAGACGTTCCTGCGGCTGCCGCTCCTCGGACTCCGGTTGCGTCCGGGGGACTTCTTCGCCCAGGTCGAGCAGGGCCTCCGCGACGGCGGCTGGCGGCCGGCCGCGGCCTGACCGCCCGCCCCGGGCCCGCGGGACGTCATACGGACAGTGTGTCCCCTTCCACCGTCCGTATGACGTCCCCGGAGCGAGGGGCGCGAGTGACCTAAGCGTTCCCTTGATCGGCTGTTGCCGACCCCTGTGACGGAGAGCACAGTGGCGCCACCACTCACCCGAGGAGGCGGCCCGTGCCTGTCGAGTCCGACGGCCACAGCCGGGGTAACCCCCGGATGTACGAGCTCATCGAGAACGCACCCAAGACCGGCAAGAGCCCCACCGTGTGGGCCTTCCCCGAGTTCGTCGAGTTCCTCAAGGTCGCCGGGCAGCCGGTGCAGGGGCCCTGGCCGCCGCACCAGCACCCGCGCCCCGACCCCACGGACATCGAGTCGCTCCCGGTGGCGATCCCGGACCCGGCGGCGCCGCCGCAGCACCGGCAGGACGGGGTCTGACATGTACCCGTCCCGGTTCCGGTACGAAGCGCCCCGGTCGCTCGACGAGGCGATCCACCTGCTGCACGAGGGCGCCGGCGAGGCCAAGGTGCTGGCCGGCGGGCAGAGCCTGGTGCCGCTGATGAAGCTGCGGTTCGCCGCGCCCGAGCTCCTGGTCGACATCAACAATCTGCCCGGCCTCGCCCACCTCGACGTCGCGGCCGACGGCGGCATCCGGGTCGGTGCGCTGTGCCGGCACCGCGACCTCGAGCGGTCCGCGGCGATCGCCGGGGCCCAGCCGGTGATGGCCGCGGCCGCGCCGCTCATCGCCGACCCGATCGTGCGCACCCGCGGCACCCTGGTCGGGTCGCTGTGCCACGCCGATCCCCAGGGCGACTGGGCGGCGGTGGTCACGGCGCTCGGCGGCCACGTCGTCGCGCAGGGTCCGGGCGGCCGCCGGAACATCCCGATCGGCGACTTCGTGACCGGGCCGTTCCAGAACGTCCTCGAGTACGACGAGGTCGCGGTCGAGGCCGTGCTGCCCGCGCCCCGGGGCCGGGTCGCCGGCGGGTTCCTCAAGCTCGAGCGCCGGGTCGGCGACTTCGCGACCGCCGGGACCGCGGTCGCTCTCGAGATGGACGGCGACCGGGTCACCCGGGCCGGCATCGCGCTCACCGGCGTCGGCAGCCGCACCGTCGACGCGCGGGCGGCCGCGGACGCGCTGGTCGGCCACGCGCTGACGGCCGAGGCGATCGCCCGCGCCGCGGACCTCGCGGCCGAGGCGGCGCAGCCGAACTCCGACCACCGCGGCAGCGCGTCGTACAAGCGGCACGTGATCCACACCTTCGTCACCCGGATCCTGACCCGGGTCACCCAGACCAGCGAGGCGGCAGCATGAGCACCCTGTTCGAGGAAGTACCCGCGGCCGCGGGCGAGGACGTGCCGGTACGCCGGATCACCGTCACCGTCAACGGCCGGCCGCGCACGGCGGACGTCGAGCCGCGGCTGCTGCTCGCGCACCTCCTGCGCCAGGGGTTCCAGCTCACCGGCACCCACACCGGCTGCGACACCACGAACTGCGGCGCCTGCACGGTGCTCGTCGACGGGCTGCCGGCCAAGAGCTGCACGATGCTCGCCGTCCAGGCCGACGGCCACGAGGTGACCACGGTCGAGGGGCTGGGCGGGCCGAGCGAGCTGCACCCGCTGCAGGAAGGCTTCAAGGACGAGCACGGCCTGCAGTGCGGCTTCTGCACGCCGGGGATGATGCTCGCCGCCAAGGCCCTGCTCGAGGAGAACCCGGACCCGACCGAGGACGAGGTGCGGTTCGCGCTGTCCGGGAACCTGTGCCGCTGCACCGGCTACCAGAACATCGTGAAGTCCGTCCTGTGGGCGGCCCGGAAGATGAACGGCGCCCCGGCTGACGAGGGGAGCACAGAGTGACCGCGACCGAGCCCGCACCGACGACCAGCCGGGCGCTGGACGAGATCAAGATCGGCGGGATGGGCGCCAGCCGCAAGCGGGTCGAGGACAACCGCTTCATCCGCGGCCGGGGCCACTACATCGACGACGTGGTGCTGCCCGGCATGCTGCACATGGAGATCCTGCGCAGCCCGGTCGCGCACGCCCGGATCGTCTCCATCGACACCACGCGGGCGTGGAACATGCCCGGCGTACGCCTGGTGCTGACCGGCGAGATGATGGCGACCCGCAACCTCGCGTGGATGCCGACGCTGAGCTACGACACCCAGGCGGTGCTGGCCACCGACAAGGTGCGGTTCCAGGGGCAGGAGGTCGCCTGCGTCATCGCCGACGACCCGTACATCGCCAAGGACGCGTGCGAGGCGATCGAGGTCGAGTACGAGCAGCTGCCCGTCATCGTCAACCCGACCCAGGCGCTCGCGCCGGACGCGCCGATCATCCGCGACGACAAGGAGAACCAGCACGACAACGTCTGCTTCGAGTGGGAGGTCGGCGACAAGTCGGGCACCGACCGCGCGTTCGCCGAGGCCGACCACGTGTCGCGGATCGAGATGCACTACCCGCGGTCGCACCCGTCGCCGCTGGAGTGCTGCGGCTCGGTCGCGGACTTCGACCGGGCCACCGGCAAGCTCACGGTCTACATGACCACGCAGGCGCCGCACATCGTGCGTGCCGCCGTCGCGCTGATCGCCGAGCTGCCCGAGCACATGATCCGCATCGTCTCGCCCGACCTCGGCGGCGGCTTCGGCAACAAGGTCCCGGTCTATCCCGGGTACGTCATGTCGATCCTCGCGTCGATCCTGCTGGAGCGGCCGGTCAAGTGGATCGAGGACCGCAGCGGCAACCTGATCTCCACGGGCTTCGGCCGCGACGTCTACCTGACCGGCGAGCTGGCGCTGCGCCGCGACGGCAAGATCCTGGCGGTGCGGATGCACACCGACTCCGACCACGGCGCGTTCTTCGGCGACGCGCAGCCCAGCAAGTTCAAGATCGGCCTGCTGCACTCGGCGTTCGCCTGCTACGACATCCCGACGGCGCACCTGACCGCCCGCGGCGTCTACACGAACAAGGCGCCCGGCGGCGTCGCGTACCGCTGCTCGTTCCGCGTCACCGAGGCGATGTTCTTCCAGGAGCGGATGGTGCAGGCCGCCGCCGACGAGCTCGGCATCGACCAGGCGGAGTTCCGCCGGATGAACTTCGTGCGCGACGACGACTTCCCGCACCGCACGCCGTTCGGTTTCCTCACGGACTCCGGCCAGTACGCGAAGTGCCTCCAGGTCGGTCTCGACGCGATCGACTACGAGGGCTTCCGGCGCGAGCAGGCGGAGGCCGCGAAGAACGGCCGGCTGCTGGGCATCGGCATCTCGTGCATGACCGAGCCGCTCGGCGCGGGCAACAGCCGCGAGTACGACATCCTCGGCATCAAGATGTTCGACTCCGCCGAGCTGCGGGTCCACATGACCGGCAAGGCGATCCTGCGCACCGGCGCGAAGACGCAGGGGCAGGGACACGAGACGACCTGGGCGCAGATCGTCGCCCACGAGCTCGGCATCCCGGCCGAGGACATCGTGGTCGAGGAGGGCGACACCGACACCGCGCCGTTCGGCATGGGCACCTACGCCTCCCGCAGCACGCCGGTCGCGGGCGCCGCCGTGGCGATGGTGTCGCGCAAGATCCGGGCCAAGGCGCGCAAGCTGGCCGCGCACCTCCTGGAGGTGTCCGAGGAGGACGTCGAGTGGGAGCTCGGCCGGTTCTACGTCCGCGCCGCGCCGGACCGCGGCGTGACGATCCAGGAGTGCGCGATGGCGGCGTACGCCAACATGCCCGACGGGCTGGAGCCCGGCCTGGAGGCCAACGCCTACTACGACCCGCCCAACCTGACCTGGCCGTTCGGCTGCTACATCACGACCGTCGAGGTCGACCCGATGACCGGGGTGTGGGACGTGCTGCGCGTGGTCGCCGTCGACGACTGCGGCGTGCGCATCAACCCGATGATCGTGGAGGGCCAGATCATGGGCGGCCTCACCGAGGCCTACGCGATGGCGTCGATGCAGTTCATCACCTTCGACGCCGACGGCAACTGCATCGGCTCGAACTTCATGGACTACCTGCTGCCGACCGCGTGGGAGACCCCCGGGTACGAGCTGCACGAGGTCGTCACCCCCTGCCCGCACCACCCGATCGGGGCGAAGGGGATCGGGGAGTGCGCCACCGTCGGCGGCCCGGCGGCGTTCGTCAACGCGGTGATGGACGCGCTCAAGCAGTTCGGCGTCCGCAACGTCGACATGCCGCTCCTGCCCGACCGGGTGCACGAGGCGATCACCCAGCGCCACGACGTCTCCGGCGCCCCGCCGATCAGGACCGACGCATGAACGAGCCGGACCTGCAGGGCCAGGAGTACGCCGTCGCGACGGTCGTGTGGCGGCAGGCGCCGTCGTCCGGCCAGATCGGGTCCCGCGCGTACGTCACCGCCGACGGCCAGGTCCACGGGTGGATCGGCGGTGCGTGCGCCGAGCCGACGGTCATCCGCGAGGCGCAGCGGGTGATCCGCGAGGGCGAGCCGCGGCTGCTGTACCTCGGCGCCAGCGACGAGCTGGTGCTGCCCGAGGGCATGACCGCGATCCCGATGTCCTGCCAGAGCGAGGGTGCGTTGCAGATCTACATCGAGCCGGTCCACCCCCCGGTGCACCTCGTGGTCGTCGGCCGGTCGCCGATGGCCCAGACCCTCGCCGAGCTGGCCCGCACCCTCGGCTGGCGGGCCGAGCTCGTCGACGGGGCGGACTTCACCAGCGCCGACGTCGACCAGCGCTCGGTCGTCGTGGTCGCGACCCAGGGGCACGGCGACGAGGACGTCGTACGCCACGCGGCGTCGGCGATGCCGGCGTACGTCGGCCTGGTCGCCTCGCACCGGCGCGGCGAGGCGGTGCTCGGCTACCTCGCCGAGCGCGGCGTCCCGCAGCACCTGCTGGACCGGGTGCGCACCCCGGTCGGCCTCGACCTGGGCCGCACCACCCACCAGGAGATCGCGGTCTCGATCCTGGCCGAGCTCGTGCAGACCCGCGCCGCCAGCGGCTTCTCGGTCGAGCCGGCGCGCGCGACGCTGCCGCTGGTCACCGCGCCCGACGCCCTGGACCCGGTGTGCGGGATGACCGTGCCCGCCGACGACGCGCACTTCCCGGCCGAGGTCGGCGGCACGACGTACCACTTCTGCTGCGTCGGCTGCCGCGACTCGTTCCTCGCGAAAGTAGGGAGCTGACATGCTGCTCAGCAACGACTTCGAGGTCGCCCAGCCGGTCGACAAGGTCTGGGCGTTCTTCGGCGACGTGCCGCAGGTCGCGGCCTGCCTGCCCGGCGCCGAGCTGACCGAGGACCTCGGCGACGACACGTACGGCGGCGGCGTCGCCGTCCGGATGGGCCCGGTCAAGCTCGAGTTCGACGGCAAGGCGAGGATCGTCGAGCGCGACGACCAGGCCAAGCGGCTGGTCCTCGACGCCTCCGGAGCCGATCGCAAGGGCCGCGGCCAGGCGTCGATGACCGTGACCGCGGTGCTGACCGCGGCCGGGCGGGGCACCCGGGTGCACCTCGAGCAGGACCTCCAGCTCTCCGGCGCGGCCGCCCAGTACGGCCGGGGCATGATCTCCGACGTCACCACCGTGCTGATGGGGCAGTTCGCCGCCAACGCCCAGCAGCGGATCGACGCGCTGGAGCGGGGCGAGGCGGTGGCCGCGACCGCCAAGCCGGCCAGTGGTCTCGCGATCGGCCTCCAGGCCGCGCGGATGGCGCTGATGCGCGTCTTCCGGCGCTTCTTCCTGTCCTACCGACCCGAGCTGAGGAGCCGCTGATGCTGTGGTGGATCGGCAACATCGTCCTGCTGGTGGCCGTCGTGCCCGTGCTCGTCGCCCTGCTCAACCGGGTGCTCGCCGCGCTCGAGCGGATCCGCGCCGCCGCCGACGACATCCTCGCCGGCGGTGGCGCGCTCGCCGCCGACCTCGAGGACGTCCCCGAGACGCTGGCGACCACCGGCGCGACCGTCGACGCGGTCTCGCAGGGTGCGGTCAGGTACGCCGGCTCCGTCGCCAAGCTGCTGGGTTGAGGGGTGGTCTGAGATGCCTGTCGTCGCGTGGGTGACCGTGGTCCTCGCGGTCCTCATCATCGCCGCCGCCGCGCTCGGCCTGATCCGCGTGATCGGCCATCTGATGGCGGTCACGAAGACGCTCGACGGCGTGATCGCCGGCGTGGGTGTGGTCGCCGACCGGACCGCGACGGTCCCGGCCTCGGTCGCCGCCGTCAACGCCAGCCTGAAGCCGGTCCGTGACTTCTGCGAGGGGGTGTAGCCATGGCTGCGATGACCGTGATGATGCAGACCGGATGGGCGATCGGCTACACGGTCGGCATCGTCGTCGTGCTCGTCGTCGTGGCGCTCGTGGTGCCGATCCTGCTGCTCGCGCACCGGATCGGGAAGCAGGCGGCCGCGATCGACACGTCGCTGCAGCAGTCGGTGACCAACACCGCCGCGCTGGCCGGGCTGCGCACCACGATCGAGAGCGCGGAGACCATCGTCGCGGGCCTGAACCGCGGCCGGAAGCGGCTGGGAGGCTGATGTGACGCTCATGCTGACCAACACCCAGGAGAGCCTGTGGTGGGGCGCGGTGATCGGGGGCTTCGTCGTCGTGCTCGCGGTCGCGGCGCTGCTGACGATCCTGGTGTACGAGGTGCGCACCATCGACCGGCGGGTCGCGACGGTGAAGGCGACGCTGCTCGAGGCGGAGACCAACACCAACGACACCGCCCTGATCGCCACCACCGCGGCCGGGGTGGACGCGGTGCTCGCCGAGGGGCTCGAGCACCACCTCTTCCTCGGCCGGGTCCTCGGAAAGGTGCGGATGTGACCACGCTCGTCGTTCTCTCCGTCGTCGACATCCTGCTGCTGATCGCGGGGTTGGCGTTCTACCTGTACGTCGTCGGCACCCAGCTGATGCGGATCGCGGCCAACCTCGAGGAGTGCGCGGAGATCGTGCACCGCATCGAGGCGAACGCCCAGCCGATCCTCGGGGGGCTGGAGCACATCAACCGCACCGGCGGCGTGGTCGCCGGGGCGCTGCCGCTGCTGTACGGCATGGCCGAGGGCATCGTCGCGGGCGCGACCTACCAGCCGTCGACGACCGCCCGGCCGCCGGCCGCGCCGGCGTCGGGCCGGCGCCGCTCGCGGCTGCACGACACCGTCGGCTACGAGCCGGTCGGCGGCTGACCCGGCACCCGGCCGATCCACTCCTCGCGCCAGGTGGCGTCGTACTGCCGGTCGTTGCACTGCGGCCGGTAGACCGACACCAGCTCCTCGGCGAGCTGCGCGCGGTGCCCGGGCAGCCCGCCCGGGATCTCGTACGTCGCCACGTGCACGCCGAACCGGCCGCCCGCGCGCTCGACCCAGCACGGCGCGGCGGGGTGCCGGAACGGGAACCCCTCGGCCGACAGGTCCTCGCTGTGGCCGACGTAGATGACGGCGTACTGCTCGCGACCGGCGTCGGGGCGGTAGAGGATCGCGTAGACGGCCGCGACCGCCGGGGGCCGCCAGCCCGCGAGCACCCGCGGGCCGTCGAACGGGTAGCCGGCGAGCGAGCCGAGCCGGATCACCCGAGCCTCCGGGCGAACTCCTCGAGGTCGGCCAGGGTGCGGGCGCTCAACAGCTCGTCGACGTACGGCGCCGCGACCACCATGCCCAGCGAGCCGGGCTCGGTGCCGTGCGGGTTGAGCCAGACCACCCGGTGGCAGAGCCGGGACAGCCGCTGCATGGCGGACTCCAGCAGCGCCGGGTCGCCGCGGTCCAGGCCGTCGGAGCAGATCACCACGATGCCGCCACGGCCGGTGCCGCGTCGCCCGTGGTCGCGGACGAACGCGTCGAGCGAGGCGCCGATCCGGGTGCCGCCCTCCCAGTCGGCGACCGCCCGGGCGGCGCGGTCCAGCGCCTCGTCCGGCCGGCGGTGCTCGAGCTCGCGGGTGATCCGGGTCAGCCCGGTCCCGAAGCAGAACACCTCGACCTTGCTCGTGGCCCGCGAGGTGACGTGGGCGTACTGCAGCAGCGCCCGCGAGTAGTCCGCCATCGAGCCGGACACGTCGAGGAGCAGCACCAGCGGCCGGGGGCGCTCGCGACGCGCCCGCCACCGCAGCGCCGCCGGGTCCCCGTGGGTGCGCATCGCCTCGCGGACGGTACGCCGCAGGTCGGGCCGCCGGCCCGACGGCGCGGGCGCCGTCCGCCGGGAGCGGCGGCGCGGTGGGGTCAGCCGCACGGTGCGCATGATCCGCCGCAGCGCGGCCAGCTCCTCCGGCGTGCAGGACGCGAACTCCCGGTGCTTGAGCACCGCGACGTCGGACGCCACCAGCCCGAGGGGGGCCTCCTCGTCCTCGCGCTCCTCGCCCTGCCGCTCGGTCTCGGGCAGCTGGAGGGCGCTGCGGGCCTCGTCGCGCTGCGGGAGGGTGAACGGCCGCGACTCGTCGGCCTGCTCCCCGGGCTGGTCGAGGAAGTAGCGCAGGAACGTCTCGTGGTAGACGGGGATCTGCTCGCGCCGGGTGACCAGCGTGGCCCGGCCGCCCCAGTAGAGGTCCATCAGGTCCGTGGGGTCGAGCGGCTCCATCGCCGCGCAGAACGTCACGACGTCGCCGGACCCCACCGGCAGCCCAGCGGCCCGCAGCTCGCGGGCGAAGCCGACCAGGGACGCGAGGAACGAGTCGGTCGGGTCAGGCACCGGGCGCCAGCTCGTGCACGTGGGCGCGCACGACGTCGAGGTCGTCGCGCTCCTTGACCACGGCGCCGAGGGTGTCCTCGAGGGCCTGCGGGTCGAGGTCGTCGGCGCCGACCACGTCCAGGGTGCGGACCCAGTCGATCGTCTCGGCCACGCCCGGCGCCTTCGCCAGGTCCAGCTGGCGCAGCCGCTGGACCGCCGCGACCACCTTCCGCGCCAGTACCTCCGCGACGCCCGGGACCCGGACCAGCACGATCTCCAGCTCCCGCTCGGCATCCGGGTAGTCGACCCAGTGGTAGAGGCACCGCCGCTTCAGCGCGTCGTGCAGCTCGCGCGTGCGGTTCGACGTGAGGACCACGAGCGGGGGCCGCTCGGCGGCGATCGTCCCGATCTCCGGGATGGTGATCTGGAAGTCCGACAGCAGCTCGAGCAGGAACGCCTCGAACTCGTCGTCCGCCCGGTCCACCTCGTCCACCAGCAGCACCGCGCGGTCGCCCGCCCGCACCGCGTCCAGCAACGGCCGCTCCAGCAGGAACTTCGGGCCGAACAGGGCGTCCACCGCCGCGTCGTCGTCGAGGCTGCGCTCGGACAGCGCCCGGATCTGCAGCAGCTGGCGCGCGTAGTCCCACTCGTAGAGGGCCTGGTTGGTGTCGATGCCCTCGTAGCACTGCAGCCGGATCAGCCGGCGGCCCAGCACGCGCGACAGCGCCTTCGCGATCTCGGTCTTCCCGACGCCGACCTCGCCCTCCAGCAGCAGGGGGCGATCGAGGGACAGGGCGACGTACGCCGCGGTGGAGAGCCCGCGGTCGGCGAGGTACCCGTCGTCGCGGAGCGCGTCGGTGAGCTCGGCGACGCTACCGGGTCTGCTCATGCACGTACTCGCTTCGCTCCGTGCGCGCATGAGGCACAGGGGGCGCTGCGTTGAACGATGAGCTGGCTGCGCTCGCTCATGCGCGCTCGTCGGGCCCGAGCACCAGGTCGCGGATCGTCTCGCCGGTGCCGAGCTTGCCCTCCCGGGCGAGCAGGTCGCGCCAGGCCTCGCGTAGGTCCGTGCCGGGCTCGGCCATGCCGTCGAAGGTCATGCCGCGGGTGCGCTTGCAGACCTTCGCGGGAGCGGCGTGCTCGAGCTCGACGGCGGCCTCGGTCGCCTCGTCGGCGTCCCAGAGCGCCCGCAGCACCTCGGTGGGCTCGGCCATGCCGTCCACTGTAGGTCGGGCCGGCGCCCCCGGCGAGGGCTGGTTAAGCGAAACCTGAGGTGCGCGTTGACCCCCGCCCCGGCCGAGTCGAGGGTGGGGCCATGGCGGTGGTCCTGGCGGTGCTGTGCGGCCTCGCCGCCGCGTACTGCCTGGCGCGCTGCGTCGTCCCGGCCTGGCGGGCCACCGACCACGGCGCCGGTGTCGACGCCTGGCACGTCGTGATGGGCGCCGGGATGGTGCTGATGGTCCTCGGGTACGCCGGGCGCACCGCCTCGGCGCTGTTCGCGGCCGGGGTGCTGTGGTGCCTCTGGGCGGTGGCGCGGCGGCACGCGACGGCGGCGCACGCGCGGCTGGGGGTGGCCCTCGGTCTGATGACGCTGATGCTGGTGCCGATGCCGGCGAGCGCCGCGGCGCCGCACGGCCACGGGACGAGCGCCGGCCCGTCCGCGTTCCTCCTCGCCGTCGCGGTCGCGCTCGGCGTCGCCGCGGTCAGCGCCGGCCGCACGGTGCCCGCCTCCGACCTCCGGGGCCGGCTCGGCCTGGGCTGCGAGGTCGTGATGGCGGTGGCCATGGCCTGGATGGCCGCGGCGGCGCTCTGACCTACCGCTGCGGCCGCCTCCGGGCCTCGCGGCGGGCCGCGGCGATCTCGTCGACCTCGGTGAGCATGGCCTGGGCCCGATCGGCCTGGGCGACCGTCTCGGGATCCGCCGAGACCGCCAGCGGCGCCATCGCCGCCATCAGCAACGCGCGGACGGCGGCCGGCCCCGCGGCGCCCACCAGGGCGCGCACCCCGAACGATGCGACCTCGCGCACCGCTCGGCTCGCGGCGGCGGCGGGCCGGGCACCGGTCCTGATGTCGGACTCGATGCCGGCCAGGGCGGCGAGGACCTGGGGCCGGGCCCTGCGCCCGCGCAGGAGTCGGAGCGCCTCGTGCGGATGACCGACCTCGAGCAGCGCGGGGACGAGGACCGTCTTCGCCTCGTCGGGCAGGCTCCGCACGGCGCTGGGCCGCAACGAGCCGGTGATGGACCGGTACGGGATCCACCCCGCCCGGGTGACGTCGCCGAGGATCTCCAGCGGCGCGGTCCAGGTCGGCTCCGCGGCCAGGGCCGCCACCGCGGGACCGAACCACGTGCGCGCGGCGTACCGCAGGTGCCGCAGCTCGTCGGCATCGGCGTCGGCGATCGCCCGGCGGAGCAGGACGGCCGCTTCGCCGCGGAGCCACTCCCCGGCCTCGGGGGTGGGCCGGTCGCCGAAGCCGAACCGGTCCAGGTCGTCGGCCTTCAGGCCCAGCAGGAGGAGCGGGCCCGGCGTGGTGTCCTCCGCGACCTGGCCGAGGGACCGGCGGAGCCGGTGCAGCTGGGCGCGGTCGCCCGCGGCCCACTCGTTGCACGCGCGGTAGAGGTCGTCCCGCGACGTCGTGTCGACCCAGGCGCGCACGACGTCCCGGAGCCCGTCGACCGGCCCGGCCGGGTCGGCGTCCTCGCCCGCGGCGTCGTCGATGACGCAGAGCAGGAGCGCGACCTCCGGCGGCGTCGGAGGAACGGCGTCCTCGCCGGCGTACAGCTCGGCGGCGAGGCCGAGGCGTCCCTCGCGAGGACCCGCACCGACGACCGCCCGCCTCAGCTCGGCGACCACGTCCGCGTCGAACCCGTCGGGGCGGTCCCGCAGCTCGGTGGACACGTCCGCGAGCAGGTCGGCGCGCCGGTCCGCGCCGTCCGGGACGGCACCGCGGACGTGCGCGTGGTTCCAGGTCCTCGCCGCCGCCATCACCAGGCCTCGACGCCCGCCGCGCACGCCGAAGAGGACGGCCTGCCAGCACCAGCGGTCGAGGAGCTCCATGACCCGCGCGGTCGCCACGTCGGGCTCGGCCGAGGGGTGCCCGCCCTGCTGGTCCAGGACCCAGTCGCGGACCGGCCGGAGCATCACGACCAGGGCGGGCGCCAGCCGCTTGTAGTGGTCGTTGCTCACCTTGGTGAGCCAGCTGTCGATCTCGTCGAGGGCGGCCACGTCCCGGGCGCGGACGGCGGCCAGGACGTACTCCGCGAGCAGGCAGCCGCTCGGGTCCACCCCGTCCTCGGGCACGTGGGCCTCCGCCTTGAGAACGGCGGAGAGCAGCTCGCGGTAGAGCTGACGGGTCCCGTTCTCGAACGCGCGCCGGACGCGCTCGCGCGCCGCCGGCGCCGACGGGTGCAGGGCGTCCGCCTCCGCGAACAGCTCGGCGCCGAGTGCCTCCGCCTCGTGCCGGATGGCCGCGAGCTTCTTCACGCCCGCCGCGCGGCCGTAGTACAGCTCCAGCAGCTGCAGCCGGTGGTTGACCCGGCTGGCCCGCGGCTCGATCCGGTCCACGATGCCGTGGCCCAGGGCCTCCTGGGCCGCCTTCTCCGTGGCCTCGGGGGTCGCTCGCGCGGCGAGCTGGCCGAGCGCCACCAGGTACTGCTCGGTGCGCGAGGGGGCGGACTCCAGGGCCACCTCGACGAGGCGGTGCAGCGCGTGCACGTCGCCGTCCGTCCCCATCAGTGCAGCCAGCTGCCACGCGGCGCGCTTGCGCACCTTGCCGGACACGCCCTCGCGCTCGATGGCGCCGGCCAGGATGTCGACGAGCAGGACCGCGATCTCGGTCCGGAGCGACGGCTCCCGGACCGCGACCCGGTCGAGGTGGATCAGGCCGACCAGGGCCATGTCGCGATCGTGCAGGAACTCGTGCTCGACGACGTAGGCGAGCTCGTCGACCGCCTGACGCCGGACGCCGGCGTCGTCGGAGAGCACGGCGATCGTCGCCAGCCCCCAGAGCCGCTCCTCGCAGGACGGCCGGTGCCCGGCCTCGAACTCCCGGATCGCGACGTCGCGCAGGTTCTTGGTGAGCGTGCCCCGTTGGGACCGCCCGTCGTGCTCCCCGCTGGCCCGCGCACCGACCGCGATGGCGACCACCGTCTCGGTGCTCGCCCGGGGGCCCAGCCGGCGCACCAGCGCGACGAAGACCAGCGGCGTGAGCAGGGTCGCCAGCAGGGTCAGCCCCAGCGCCGTGCAGACCCACGCCGCACCGGCAGCCGCGTCGCTCGCGCACGCGAGGGAGGTGACCAGGGCGCCGAGCCAGATCAGGCCGTAGCCCGAGAGCGCCGGTCGGATCCAGCCCCGGACGGCGACCATGCCGCGGTCGAGGAGCAGGGCGGGCCGGTCGACGTAGAGCAGGCTGGCGAAGCCGGGCACGACGCCGATCATCGTGAGCAGGCTCGCCGCCAGGGTGTCGAAGAGCTCGACGCGCACGTGGGGCCCGTACAGGACCGTGAGCCCCAGCGAGGCGACCACCATCCCCGCGAAGGTGCCGACGATCCAGCCGGGCGGGTGCGCGAGCTCGGCCCGCAGCTCCTCCGGGGAGTCGGGCAGCACGCGCACCCAGGCGAGGGCGGCGTCCGCGGGAACCGGGCCGGACTGGTCGGGCGGCAGCGTCGAGGTGCTGGTCGCCTCGTACGTCTCGCCGTCGGTCGTCTCTGCCAGTGCCTGTGCCACGGGGGTCCCCTCGTCGATGTCTCGGTGTGTCCGGTGTCGGGCTCAGAGCCCGAGCAGCTCCGCGAGGACCTCGGGGAGGTTGCGGAGCCGCAGCGCCGCCCGGTCGACGAGCCGGATCCCGAACCGCTCGGCGAGCGCCCGGATCCCCTCGTCGACCCGCCAGTTCGGGCGCAGGAGGACGTACTGCTCGGCGCCGTCGGCCAGGTGGTAGCCGGTGGCCTCTCCGTCGCGGATCTGGACGCCGGCGGGCACGCCGGGCGTGGTCGAGAGCTTGCAGTCGATGACGTGCAGCCGTCCGTTGCAGCTGACGACCACGTCGACCTCCTGGACCCGCTGGTGGCCGTTCGTGAGCAACGTGCCGACGAGGACGTCGTCCGCCTGCACGCCGAGCGCCCGCACGATCGCCAGCACGAACCGCTCGAACAGGAAGCCCTCCTGCAGCCGGTTCCCCGTCCGGCGCAGCTCGGCCACGGCTCGGTCGAACTCGGCACGCCAGGGAGCACCGGCGACCGTGCGGCGCGCGGCCTCGGCGATCTCCGGGTCGAGCGGGGTCGCCCGTACCTCGACGTCGAACCGGTCGTCCGCCCAGGTGGCGGCGAGCAGGTCCGCCGCCGAGTAGCGCTCGATCGCGCGGGGGTCGAGGCCGGGCACCGGTGTCTCGACGCCGTCGTCGACCCGGCGCCACGCCGAGTCGGCGTCGCGCACGACGAACGTCGCGTGGGGGCGCCCCTGCGTCGCGACGTACGCCGCCGTGCCCATCAGGCGGGTGCCGCCCGCGCCGCTGACGATCCAGGTGAGGGCCGGGTCGTCGAGCGTCGTGGCGATCGCGTCGCGGACGACGCCGAGGGAGCGGTCGGCGAGCCGCACGACCTCGAGGCGCGCGGCGGGGAGGTGGGCGCCGACGAAGCGGGAGAGGCGGTCACCGGCTCGACCGGGCGCCCAGTCCTCCGTCGTCCCCACCAGGACCACCCGTCCGAGCTCGTCGCTCCAGTGGGCCAACGCCTCGAGGTCCCACCACAGCTGCTCGCCGACGAGCAGCACCAACCCCGTGGTCACCCGTCCCCCTCCGTCGACCGGACCCGTCCGCACCCCTGTCATCGGCGGACGGTTCGAGCGCCTGAGTGGAACTGGTTCTACGCTGGCCCCATGAAGACCCGGCTGACCTGTCCCTGCGGCGAGGTGATCCGCGGGAAGGACGAGGACGAGCTCGTCGAGCTCACCCAGCAGCACCTCGCCGACGCCCACCCCGGCATGGAGTACGGCCGCGACGAGATCCTGTTCATCGCGACCTAGCCGCCGGTCTTGCGGCGCCTTGCCGCGCAATTGAACGACGACACTGCCGCTACCAGGCGGTAACCGAGGCTAGTCGTTCAATTGCGCTCGAACACCCCAGCGCGGACGCCGAGGTGGCCCGAGCGGCCCCGGCTCACTCCGCCGGGGGAGCAGTGCTCTCCCGGACCACGAGCGTGGTGGGGAGCACCACCGGGGCCGGGCTGCCGCCGCCCAGCACCGCGGTGATCGCGGCGACCGCCGCGATGCCCTTCGCCGCGACCTCCTGGTGAACGGTCGTCAGCGGCGGCCGGCCGGCCGCGGCCAGCACGCTGTCGTCGAAGCCCACCACCGACAGGTCCTCGGGGACCCGCAGACCGAGCGACTCGGCGGCGCGGACCGTCGCGAGCGCGAAGGCGTCGGAGAAGCAGAGCACGCCGGTGGGCCGCTCCGGCCGGTCGAGCAGCGCTAGCGCGGCGTCGTACGCCGCACCCGGCGGCGCGTACGGCGTCGTGACGACGGTCGGCTCCACGCCGGCCGCGTCGAGGGCGTCGTGCCAGCCGAGCATCCGCTCGCGCGCGGGGTAGTTGAGCACCTCCGGGTCGGTCTCCAGGGTGACGATGCCGACCCGGCGGTGGCCGAGCTCGACCAGGTGCTGCGCCGCGAGGCAGGCGCCCCCGCGGTCGTCGACGTTCACCGAGGCGATCCCCTCGCGCACGTTGTGGTCGACCACGACCATCGGCATCCGACGGCGCTCGAGCCAGGCGATGTCGGGCGCGGTCGGGTCGCAGATGTAGACCAGGACCCCGTCCACCGCGACGTCGCGGGCCGGCACGAACTGCCGGTCGGAGGACGCCGGCAGCAGGGTCAGCGCCATCCCGCGCGCCGCCAGCTCGTCGGAGACCGAGGCCAGGAACGCCGCGGAGACGGCGTCCTCGAACGCCTCGCTCAGGCTGCCGTTGATGAGCAGCCCGACCGATCCGGTGCGGCCCCGGGCCAGCGCCCGGGCGGCGGGGTCCGGGCCGACGTAGCCGAGCTCGTCGGCCGCGGCCAGGATCTTCTCGCGGAGCTCGGCGGAGAGCTGGTCGGGACGCGAGAACGCGTTGGACACCGTCATCCGGCTGACACCGACGCGGTCCGCGATCGACTGGAGGGTCACCTTGGCCATGGGTGACTCAGGATAGGCCGGTCACGCCCGGTGCGGCGCCCTCGCGGGGCGGGGCTCCACCCACCGGGCGGCCGC